>DIKL01000107.1 GCA_002424545.1 Syntrophaceae bacterium UBA5619 | reverse complement strand
GAGCCGGTGTGGCCTCAGGGGCCGGGGCCGGAGCCGGAGCCGCAGTCTCGGCAGGTTTTTGCTCCTCTGCCTTCTTGCAGCCTACGACGGCAAACGACATCGTCACAAAGAAAAGCAGGCTAAGAATAATAGCGGATACCTTTTTCATCGACACGTCACCTCCTTTCACAGATTTTATACCGGCGCCGGTTCGCAGAGACATCGCCGACGCCGCCGGGAAAATACTCCCTTTTTTTGCCTTGTCAAGACAATTTTCTCATTATATAGACGCACATCTTCAAGCCAAGATTGAGGTGGCGGCATGATCCTGGGTATTGATGTCGGCGGCACGCACACGGATGCGGTTCTGATCGATCGCTTCAGCGTCCTGAACAAGGCCAAGGTTCTCACGGACGAACAAAACCTTTTGAACTCTCTTCTCGCGGTGACCAACGAGTTGATCGATGCGTCCAACGTCCGTCGACTGGAAAGGGTCGTCCTGAGCACCACCATCTCCACCAATGCCATCGTTCAGAATAAAGTCGACCGGGTTGGAATGGTGGTTGTCAGCGGTCCCGGCCTTCCGCCGTGCCACTATGACGTCAACCAGGACACCTATTTCCTGTCGGGTTACATCAATCATCGCGGCATCGAAATAGCCCGTATCGACCGGAAGGAGGCCCTGCAAATACGGAATCGTTTCCGTTCCGAGGGAATCAATCATGCGGGGATCGTCGGCAAATTTTCGACCCGCAACCCCCGCCAGGAGTTCGAACTTGCGGACATTGTCGGCGAACAGCTCCACCACGTCTCACTCGGTCATCGAATGTCGGGACATCTCAATTTCCCGCGGCGGATCGCAACCACTTACCTCAACGAGTCGATCTGGCACATTCATCAGCGTTTCGTCGAGGAAGTTCTTCATTTCGTCCATGCGCGGGGAATCGATGTTCCGATCTATATCCTGAAGGCGGACGGGGGAACTTTCGAAATCTCGCAATCGGTGGAATTTCCGGTTGAGACCATCCTTTCCGGTCCCGCGGCCAGCATTATGGGAATCATGGCCACAACCGCTTGCGCCAGCGACGCGATCGCACTCGATATCGGCGGAACAACGACGGATATTGCCGTTTTCGCCGACGGCGTCCCGCTGTTTGAGGCTTTCGGCGTCACCATTGAAGGCAACAAGACATTGATCCGGGGATTGAAAACGCGATCGGTCGGCATCGGCGGCGACAGCGCTGTCCGTCTTCATAACGGAAAATTCTCCATCGGTCCGCAGCGGGAAGGACCCGCCGCGGCTTTCGGCGGCCCTTTCCCGACGCCGACGGACGCCATGATCGTTCTTGGAATTTCCTCTATCGGCAATCCGGCAAAAGCGGCCGACTCCCTCCGCCCGATTGCCGAAGCCTTGCATTGTCCCGTCGTCGAGGCCGCCGGAAAGATCTTTGAAGAGACCTGCCTGATCATCGCCGATCATGTCCGGAACTTCGTCGAAGAGATCAACGAACAGCCCGTCTATACGATACACGAGATGTTGGAGGGGAAAAAACTGACTCCGAGGCTTCTCTATGTGGTGGGGGGACCCGCCGGGCCTTTGGCGCCCGAATTGGGAAAACTCCTGGCCTGCGAACCCCATATCCCCGTTCACGCCGAAATTTCGAACGCCATCGGAGCCGCTCTGGCCAGGACCACCGCGGAAATGACCATCCTCGCCGATACCGAACAGAGGATTCTGACCATCGCCGAAGAGGGTTACCAGACAGCCATTCCTTCCGGGTTCACGATGCAAGATGTCATCCGAACCGGCCGTGAAAAGCTCCGTGAAAAAGTTCTGCGGATGGGCGCCGCTGAAAACGATTTGGAAATCGAGGTGGTTGAAGCCCAGGAGTTCAGCATGGTGCGTCAGTACGCCACAACCGGAAAAAACATGCGGGTCAAGGTCCAAATCAAACCCGGCTGCATAGCCGATTTCAAATTAGGAGATGCCCTATGCCGCTGAAACCGCAAAAACGAACCGGCCTGATCTTCTTTCCCGCTTTCGACTGGGCCATCTCGCCGAACCACCCGGAACGAGAAGAGCGCCTCCTGTATACGCAGGATCAGGTCTTCGAAGAGGGACTGCTGGACTTCGACAATATCCATGAGTACAAACCGGGCATTGCCACGGCCGACGACATCAACCGGGCGCACATCTGCGTCCCGGATGCGGAAAGCGTGGTGACGGAATCGCACCTGATCTCCGCGGGCGGCGCCATTACCGCGGCGGACAAAGTCCTTTCCGGAGAGGTCGACAACGCCTTCGCGCTGGTCCGGCCTCCCGGCCACCATGCGATGCTCGTCGTCCACGGCGCCCGCGGCTTCTGCAATGTGAACATCGAAGCGATCATGATCGAATACATCCGCCGGCATTACGGTCCCAAGAGGATCGCCATCGTCGATACCGACTGCCACCACGGCGACGGCACCCAGGATATTTACTGGAACGATCCGGACACCCTCTGTATTTCCATCCATCAGGACGGCCGGACCCTGTATCCCGGAACAGGATTCCCGGAAGAGTTCGGCGGACCGAACGCGCTCGGGGCAACCATCAACCTTCCGCTCCCCCCGCATACCTCGGATGAGGGATTCCTGATGGCCCTCGACCGGGTGATCCTGCCGGTCCTGGAAGAATTCAAGCCGGATCTCATCATCAACTCCGCCGGACAGGACAACCACTACACCGACCCGATCACGAACATGCGCTTTTCCGCACAGGGATATGCCCTCCTCAACGAAAAACTAGCCCCGGACATCGCCGTTCTGGAAGGGGGTTATTCCATCGAAAAGGCCCTCCCCTATGTCAACGTGGGAATCATCCTGGCGATGGCCGGCCTCGATTACAGCCATGTCCGGGAGCCGGATTATGATCCGGTTTCCCTGCGGCAGTCCGCCGACATCACGAAGGCCATCGAAGAGGAAACCGGCAGGGTCATGGATCTCTGGCGGTCTCGGCATGAAATGAAAGCCGCAATGGTCGGCGCCGCCCGTTACGTAAAGCGGAAAAAGTTCATCTATTACGACACGGACGGCATCAGCGAACAGCAGGAGGAGACGGTCCGGGTCTGCGACGCGTGCGGCGGTCTCGTCATGATCGAATCCAGCGCCGATACGGGAATTCGGATCTTCGCCGTCATCCTCCCGGGACGCTGCTGTCCGGAATGTCGGAGCCATGGGGAGATTTTCTACGACAAGACCAACCGGGGAAAACACAACCGGATCTATTTCCAGGACCGGGAACGGGGCGTTTTCCTGGTAAAATAACGACAACGATGAGGAGCGCATCATGACGGACGAGATCGATCTGAAGACACGGGAAACCGCGAAGAAGCTTTTCGCCGGTGGAATCAAAATGGATCCTCCGTACCGGCTGTGGAAGGCATTCGACCGGGGATTGGCCAATGATTTTTCCCGCTTCATTACCGGGAATCTATACTCCCGCAGCGTTCTGACTCCTCAGGAGAGGCAGATGGTCGCATGCGCCGTGCTCGCGGCAACGCGTTCCGCTGAAGAGCTGAAACTGCACTTGAATGCGGCGCTCAACGTCGGATGCGACCCGAAAAAGCTGACCGAACTTTTTTTCCAGACGGCGACCTACACCGGGATGCCCACCGTCAACGAGGCCCTGGCGATCTACCGCGACGTTCTCACCGAACGAGGCGAATGGCCGATCAAAAGTGAAGAGGAATAACCATGAGACGAAGATTTCAGCCCGCATACAAGACAAGTGAAGAATTGGCCGCTCTGCAGCTCGCGGGACTCCAGTGGACGGTCCGTCATGCCTGGGAGGGTTCGTCCTTCTACCGGCGGCGGCTGGCGGAGGCCGGCGTGACGCCGGAGTCGATCCGAAGTTTCGAAGACCTGCAACGTCTTCCCTTCGTGACCGCGCAGGACCTCCAGGCAAATTACCCCTGGCCGCTGCTCTCCGTTCCGATGTCCGATATTGTGCGGATGCACGCCTCTACGGGCACGACCGGAAAACGGAAGGTCATGGTCTACACCGCCAAGGACATCCATGACTGGGCGGAGATGTTTGCCCGCTGTTACGAGACGGCGGAACTCACCCGCGACGACAGGGTCCAGATCTGCGTCGGGTACGGTGTCTGGACGGCGGGCGTCGGTTTTCAGCTCGGCTGCGAGCGTTTCGGGGCGATGGCGATCCCCGCCGGTCCGGGGAATATCGACATGCAGCTTCAGTTCATCGTCGATTTCCGGACGACCGTGCTGTGCTGCACGGCCTCGATGGCGCTGCTTTTGGCCGAAGAGATCGACAAGCGCGGCCTGCGCGACAAAATCCACGTAAAAAAGGTGATCTTCGGCGCGGAACGGTCGAGCGACGCGATGCGCGCCAAGGTCAAAACCCTCATCGGCGCGGACCACATTTTCGACATCCCCGGTCTGACCGAGGTCTATGGACCCGGCACGGGTCTGGACTGCCCCCACCACACGGGCATCCATTACTGGGCGGACTACTACATTCTGGAAATTCTCGATCCCGACACCCTGCTACCGGTCCGTGAGGGGGAGGTGGGCGAGATGGTCTACACGACCCTCCGCAAGGAAGGCGCCCCTTTGATCCGCTACCGCTCCCGCGATCTTTCCCGGGCGATAGCGGGCGTTTGCCCGTGCGGATCGTTGCTGCCTCGTCACGACCGGATTGTCGGCCGATCCGACGACATGTTCATCGTCCGTGGCGTGAACATCTACCCCAGCCACATCGACGAGATCCTTTCCCGTCAGAAGGGGATCGGGAGCGAATTCCAGATCCATCTCGACCATTCCGATGACGGCAAGGACTACATGGTGCTCAAGGTCGAACGCGATGATGCGGGAAAGCCCGAAGAGGATACCGTGCTTGCCGCACTGATCGAGCGCGCCATCCGCAAGGAAACGCTGGTCAGCGGAAATGTCGAAATCGTCGATTACCAGGCCCTGCCCCGGACGGAGCGCAAGGCGAAGCGCGTCTTCGATCACCGGACGTAAAACGAGCCTCGAAACCGCCGGATCCAATGGAGAAGCCCTCCCCGCTTTTGTTCCACGGGGAGGGTTTCTCCATTTTTGCGGCCTTTCCCGGCGGCCGCTTTTCGCGGCTACGACTGAGCCGTCAATGCGTTTTTTTTGGTTGCCCGCAGGTAAACCTTGACCAGTTCCATGGCCACCGGCGCGGCAAAGAAGAACGGCGCCATGAAGAGCCATTCGTCCCAGCCCAACGGCACCGTGTCGAAGAAGGGCTGCAGGAAAGGCACATAGACCGTCAACAGGACCAGCAGGAACGAGCCGACCGTGGCCCAGACCATCCAGGGATTGGAGAAGACGCCGATGGAGAAGACACTGTGGTGCTCGGAGCGGGCGGTGAAGGCCCGGAGCAGTTCCGAAGTGCAGAGCGTCACGAAGGCAATCGTCCGTGTGTGGTCCAGATCCCCGGGGAAACGGTTCATCGCCAGGTAGAAGATCGTCAGAATGGCAATGGCATCCACGACGGCCACCACGGAAATGCCGATGGCCATGTCCCGGTTGATGACCGGCTCCTTCGGAGGCCGTGGCGGATCCTTCATGATGTCGGGCTCGCCTTTTTCCATCCCCAGCGCCAGGGCCGGCGCCCCGTCGGATACCAGGTTCAGATAGAGCAACTGGATGGGTTTCAGCGGGATGGGAAACCCCATCAGCATCGCACCGAAGACGATCAGGATCTCGCCGACGTTGCAGGCCAGCAGGAAGTAGACGAATTTGCGAATGTTGGCATAGATGATCCTTCCCTGTTCGATCGCCGAGACGATGCTCGCAAAGTTGTCGTCCGTCAGGACCATGTCCGCCGACTCCTTCGAGACGTCGGTCCCCGTGATGCCCATCGCCACGCCGATGTTCGCCCGCTTGAGCGCCGGCGCATCGTTCACGCCGTCTCCGGTCATTGCGACGATATGGCCCCTTGCCTTGAGGGCGTCGACGATCTTCGTTTTGTGCGCCGGGGAAACACGGCAGCAAACATCCACCCGATTGACCTGCGCGGCAAGCTCCTCATCCCCCATTTGATCCAACTCGGCACCGGTCAGGACCAGACCGCCCGGCGTCAAAAGCCCGATTTCGCCGGCGATCGCTTCCGCGGTATCCCGGTAGTCTCCCGTCACCATGACGCTCTTCAGTCCCGCGCCGGCGGCCAGCTTCACCGCCTCGATCACCTCCGGCCGTGGCGGATCGATCATTCCCAGCAGGCCGATAAAGGTGAGATCCTTTTCAATCTCGTCGCAGTTGCAGTTTTCCGGGACATCCTCCAGCGGACGGTAAGCCACCCCCAGGACCCGCAACGCACCGGCCGCCAGCGAACGGTTCTGATCGAGGATTTCCCGGCGCTTGTCCTCCGTGAGGGCAACCTGTTTTCCCCCTCGGATATAGGAGCCGCAGAGATCCAGGACAATGTCCGGCGCCCCCTTGACAAATGCGGTCACAGGGCTGTAGGAAAATCCCTCGGGCGCGAAACGCCGATGGTCGGCCTGTTTGTCGCGATGGATCGTGGTCATTCTTTTACGATCCGAATCGAACGGGATCTCAGCCACGCGCGGCAGCGCCTCCTCCAGCTCCCTGCGCCAGAAGCCCGCCTTGGCCGCCGCGACCGTCATCGCCCCTTCCGTCGGATCGCCGATGATCCTCCAGTGTTTGGCGCCGGAATCATCCTCCTTCTGCTCCAGGTTCGAGTCGTTGCACAACAGGCCGCCCTGCAGCAAAACGGCCACATCCGGATCCGTCGTGGCATCGAGGGGATGATCATCCATGGAGAAGACGCCGTTCGGGTCGTAGCCCTCACCGGTGACCCGGAAACGCTTTTCACCGGCCCATCCCTGCAGAACGGTCATCTTGTTCTGCGTGAGTGTTCCAGTCTTATCGGAGCAGATCACGGTGGTGCAACCAAGGGTTTCGACGGCGGGAAGTTTACGGATCAGCGCATTGCGTTTGATCATCTGCTGCATTCCCAGGGCCAGACAGATGGTGACGATGGCGGGAAGACCTTCCGGTACGGCCGCAATGGCCAGGCTGACGGCCACCATGAAAAGATTGATGATGTCCGCCTTCTCTGTGGTCAGGTATTGGAGGAAGCCGATATCGAAGACGCTCGAGAGGTGCGTATCGCGGAATAGGCCGTAAATAAAGACGATGCCGCAGATCACCAGACAAATGGTCCCAAGGATCTTGCCCAAATGTTCCAGCTTCTGCTGCAGGGGAGTGGGCTCGTTCTCATAAGACTGGAGCATCTCGGCAATCAGGCCGATCTGGGTGTGCATTCCGGTCCCCGTCACCAGCCCCTTCCCTCTCCCGTAGGTAATCAGGGTGCTCATAAAAACGGTGTTCTTCCGGTCGCCCAGCGGGATGTCCTTGTCGAGCACCACCGCCGCATCTTTTTCAACAGGCACCGACTCCCCCGTCAGGGACGCCTCTTCGACCTTCAGGTTCACGCTTTCGACCAGCCGCATGTCCGCCGGGACATAATTGCCGGCCTCCAGAACGACGATGTCTCCGACAACGAGTTCGCGGGCGGGAATCGTTTGCTGTTCCCCACTCCGGATCACCTGCACGTTTGGCGCGGCCATCTTCTTGAGAGCGGCAATCGCCTTCTCGGCCTTCGATTCCTGGACAACGCCGACGATAGCGTTCAGCACGACGATGGCGGCAATGGCGATGGCATCGATATACTCGCCCAGAAAGAGCGTGATCACCGCCGCGATGATCAGGATGATGATCAGAAAATTGTTGAACTGATCCAGAAGCAGTTTGAAGAACCCCGGCCGGGGTTTTTCGGTGAGTTCATTGGGACCGTTCTTGATCAGGCGCTCCGCCGCCTCTTGGCCGCTGAGACCTTTTTCGACATGCGTTTTCAGTTCTCCAACGAGGTCATCAATACTTTTTCCGTGGCATTGGCCGTCGAACATCGAATTTTCCTCCTCCTTAAAAGTCAATGGGATTCCCCAATCAATTTTTCAGTCTCTTCTGAAGAATAGTGGAGCAGTTCCCGCAGAATCTCCCCTGTGTTTTCTCCAAGCCTGGGCGCCGGTGTAAACTTCTCCCGTTCAATCTCGGACATCTTGATCGGATTGCCGACAATCTTGTGCTTTTTGCCATTTCCGTAATCGACCTCGGGGACCATATTCCGGCTCAGAATCTGCGGATCGGCCAGAGCCTTGTCCACGGTGTTGATCGGGGCAATCGGAATCCGGTCTTCCAACAGCTCCAGCCATTCCTCGCCGGTTTTCGTCATAAACAGCTTCTCCAACAGGTCATAGAGTTCTTTCCGGTTGGCGAAGCGGTTATCGCGCGAATTGAACCTTGGATCGCGGGCGATTTCCGGCACTCCCGCAAGGGCACAGAATTCATTAAATATTCTCTGCAGATTGCAGTCAATGACAATGTTGATGGTTTTGGTTTTGAAGCCCCGCGATGGAACGACGGAGGCGTGCTCGGTCCCGAGCGACTCCGCGATTTCCCCGGCGGTCAGGTAGTACTGGCCGCGGTAGGTCAGAAGCGCGATCTGACAATCCAGCATGCTGATGTCGACTTTTTGTCCCCGGCCGGTCACTTCCCTCTGGTATAGAGCCGCCAGGATCCCGTGGGAACCGAACAGGCCGCCCCCAATATCGCCCATGGGCACTCCCATCCTTACGGGCTGCCTTCCCGGCTCCCCGGTAAAACTCATGATCCCGCCCCTTGCCTGAACCGCGATGTCAAAGGCCGGTCTTCCTTTGAACGGACCCGTTGAACCGTACCCGGTAATCGAGCAGGAAATGATCCTCGGATTGATTGCGTTCAGCGTATCGTATCCGATTTTAAGCTTCTCCAGTACCCCCGGCCTGTAATTATCCACAACAACATCCGATATTTTTACGAGTTCATAGAATGCATTTCTACCGTTTTCGCTTTTCAAATCGAGGACAATACTTTTTTTGTTTCGGTTGAAGGCAATGAAATAGGCGCTTTCCCCTTCATAATAATGGGGCGGCATTCCGCGGGCGCCGTCGCCGGTTCCCGGCTTCTCAATTTTGATCACCTCCGCACCAAGATCGGCCAGAATTAAAGTGCTGATGGGGCCGGCGATCATGACGGAAAGATCAAGGATTCTCACCCCGGATAAAGGCATGCTCATGGGAAACTCTTTCTCGAAGTCGCCAATGTGTTGCTGACAACTATTGAAATAGGTTCAATATGTCAAGTAGATTCCTCAAAGCTTTCCGTCTTTCAAAAAAAACTTGCATTTCTTTTTCTCGTGGTGTAGAAGCGCAACTCAAGGATATAGATTATGGACTCGAAAAACCGTACGATAACCCTCTGGTGGTGGCGCAGCTCACATAGGGCAAAGGTTGTGCGGGTCTGCGGCGTGTAGAGATTCCTTGAAACAAAGAACCAAATCAAAGCCATGGGCGCATAACCCATGGCTTTTTTATTTTGCCGGTAAGGATTGGGAGATGATGGAAAAATCGGGGCAGAGAATTCTGATGGGAAACGAGGCGATCGGGCGCGGTCTCGTGGAACAGCATTGTACGCTGGTCGCAGCCTACCCGGGAACACCGTCTTCCGAGATCCTTGCATCGGTCATCTCGTTTGCCGGAGAGACGGGTGCAACGATCCATACGGAATGGTCGGTCAATGAAAAGGTGGCTTGCGAAACAGCGCTGGCCAACAGCATGGCCGGCCGTCGTTCGGCCGTCGCCATGAAACAGGTGGGCCTGAACGTGGCGGCCGACCCGTTTACACGGGCGACCTATCTGGGCGTTACGGGCGGCTTCATCCTGATCGCCGCCGATGATCCCGGCCCGCACAGCTCCCAGACGGAGCAGGACAGCCGGCTTTTTGCCCATTTCGCCAAGGCGCCGGTTTTTGATCCTTCTTCCCCCCGCGAGTCCAAGGAGATGGTGGCCGAGGCCTTCGCGCTCTCGGAAAAATATGAGATTCCCGTCATCCTTCGACCGACGACCCGGATCTGTCATGCCCGTCAGAACGTCTTTTGCGGGCCGTCCGATCCCACCGGACAAAAAGCGACTTTCAAGAAGGATCCCAGTCGCTGGGTGGCCACGCCGCAGTTTCTGACCGGTCTTCACCGCCTGCTGAATGAAAAACTGGACCGGATCTCCGAGGAATCGATCTTCTATCCGACCCTGTATGCCGGCGACGGATCCCGTCCCCGGGTCTGCGTTATCGCTTCGGGCGTCGTCTTCGCCCATGCCCGTGAATTGCTTGCAGGACTGGGACCGTCCGGAAAGATCGACCTCTACCAGGTCCGCCTGGCTTATCCGCTCCACCGGCCATTCATCGCGAAAATCAAAGAGGAGTATGAAGAGATCCTTGTTCTGGAGGAGACGGACAGCGTGGTCGAAATGCAGTTCGCAGACGCCCGGATCCGAGGCCGGAACTCCGGTGACGTCCCCCGCCAGGGAGAGCTCACGCCGGACATTGTCGAGGAGATCCTCCGGAAATTTCTCGATCTCCCGACAAATCCGGTCGATCAACCGTCGAAACGAGGGGTTCGCCCTTCGCTTTGCGCCGGATGCGGCCACCGCGCCGCCTTCTATGCGATCCGAGAGACCTTTCCGGACGGGATCTTTCCGAGCGACATCGGCTGCTACACCTTGGGCATGAATTTCGGCGCCGTGGACACCTGCCACTGCATGGGCGCCTGCATCAGCCAGGGCGCAGGATTCTATCACGCCTACGCGGCGACCGGGGAGAAGTTTCCCACGATCGTCGTCACGATCGGCGATTCCACCTTTTTCCATTCGGGAATCCCGGGGCTCATCAACGCCGTGTTCCAGGGGGCCCGTTTTATCCTCGTCATCCTCGACAATGGAACGACCGCGATGACGGGCCACCAGCCGACCCCCCAGCATGGGATCCTGGCCGACGGAAAGTCCGGAAAGAAAATATTTATCCCCGACATCGTCCGTGCCGCGGGCGTTTCATTTCTCCGGGAAACCGAAGCGTACGATATCGCGAACGTTGCGACAATGCTCAGGGAGGCGGATGCCTTCATCCGTTCACCGGAGGGCGGCATCGCCGTGGTCATCGCGAGACACCCCTGCATCGTCGACCGCGGGGCCCGGGCCGCCCAAACCGTTTACAGAATGCGGATCACCGAGGAGTGCATCGCCTGCCGCGCCTGTATCGAGGAGTTCGAATGTCCGGCGATCGGCTTCGACGAGGATCAGAACCGCGCCCGGATCGACCCGAACCGCTGCATCGGCTGCGGCGTCTGTCGTAATGTCTGCCCGGTCGAGGCAATCATCGCCGAGTGAGAAATTATGCGGTTCAGAGGCAACCTTTTCCCAGGAGGGATATGATGAATCAGCAGATCATTATCAGCGGCATCGGTGGACAAGGGGTCCTGTTCATCACCCGGATCCTGGCCGAAGCGGCCATTGAAATGAACCTTGAGGTGCTCACCTCCGAGACGCACGGGATGGCCATGCGCGGCGGCACGGTGATTTCGCATGTGAAGGTCGGCGATTTCACGAGCCCGCTGATTCGAATGGGACAGGCCGACGTGGGACTGTTCCTCCACGCGGAGAACCTGGATGTCCACCGCTGCTATCTGAAGCCGGGCGGTCTGATATTTACCAACGCGACCGGCGACGGGGGAATAACCTCCATCGACGCGACGGGACTGGCGCGGAAGCACGGCTCCATTGTCGTCGCAAACCTCGTTCTTTTGGGATTTGCGGTCCGCCAAGGAGGCCTTTTCTGCGACAAGGCCGTGGCTGGGGCGGTCCTGAAGCGGATCTCGACAACCGCAAAATTGGAGACGAACCTGGCTGCCTTTGGCCTGGAAGGATAGTTGTTCCGTGCGGACATAAAAATCAAGGATCGTTCGCAATTGCCGGTCGAAGAATTGAAAAAATGATCATCCAAAGGAGGACAATCAAATGAATAGACATCCCATCCGTACAATGCTGGCTTTGACGCTTTTCCTGGGCGTGCTGGCGACGGCCTTCGCGCCTCCGCCCGCAATGGCCGCCCCCATCACCCTGACCTACGCAAATTTTCCGCCGGCGTCGACCTTCCCCTGCATCCAGATGGAACGGTGGTCCAGGGAGATCGAAAAACGGACCAACGGCCAGGTGAAGATCAACACCTTCCCCGGCGGCACGCTGCTGCCGGCCAAGAACATCTTCGACGGCGTCATCGCCGGCACCGCCGACATCGGTAATTTCGCGATGAGCTACCAACCGGGGCGCTTTCCGGTTTCGGAGGCGGCGGACCTGCCGCTGGGTTTTCCCAGCGCCCGCGTGGCGAGCCTGGCCCTGTACGACCTGATCGACAAGTACAAGCCCAACGAGTTCGGACAGGTGAAAATCCTGACCCTCTTCACCTGTCCGCCGGCGGATTTCATGACCAGCAAACCGGTCCGAACGCTGAAGGACCTCAAGGGAATGGAGCTGCGCGTATCGGGAACCGGCGTGGATGTGGTCAAGAATCTGGGCGGCATTCCGATCGCGATGCCCCAGTCCGAAACGCCCGAGGCGATTCAGAAGGGGATCGTCAAGGGAGTGGTTTCTTCACTCGAGGTCCTCAAGGACATGAACTACGCCGCCTACTGCCCATTCGCCACGGACACGAGTCTGTTCGTCGTTTCCTTTGCCGTCGTCATGAACCGGGACAAATGGAACGCACTGCCGGCCGACGTCAAGAAGGCGATGGATGATCTGCGTGTCGAGCAGGCGGAATGGACGGGCAGGTACGTCGACGGCCACGTCGCGGAGGCGCTGACCTGGTCAAAACAAAAATACAACCACGAGGTGATCCAGCTTCCCGCCGCGGACAAGGCGGAAATCAAGAAGCTCATGAAACCGATCATCGACGGCTACATCAAGAAGGTGAGCGCCCAGGGGCTGCCGGGCGCGGAGATCGTTGCCGACGTGGAGCGGCTGACGAAGAAATACGAGAAGAACAAATAGTGGATATGCTCAACAGAATCAACGATCTTCTGAACCGACTGCTGCTCATTCTGAGCGGGACGGCGATTCTTGCCCTGATGCTGCTGGCGACGGGAAACGTGGCCCTCCGGATTTTCGATGCGCCTTTCCGCGGCGTCTACGAGATCGTCTCGTTTCTCGGGGCGATCGGCATTGCCTTTGCGCTGGCCGCCACGCAGCGTCGCCGGGGTCACATCGTCGTGGACATCTTCTCGTCCCGCTATCCGGTCCGCCTTCGCCGTTTCGTCGATGCATTCTCCGCCGCGATCAGCGCCGCCTTTTTTGGTGTCATCTCCCGGCAGATCATGATCTGGGGAACACGGATCTTGAGCTCCGGCGAGGTGTCGGAGACGCTCAAGATAATCTACCACCCTTTCGTCTACAGCGTCGCCGCCGGTTTTGCCTTGCTGGCCCTGACCTGCCTTCTGGACATCCCTCGGTCCTTGGGGAAGGTCAAGGAGACCAAACGATGAGCGGACCACTTCTGGGCGTTTTCGGAATCGCCGTCATGTTCACCGCCCTTTTTGTGCTGCGGATTCCGGCAGGCTTCACGATGGCGATCGTCGGCTTTTGCGGAATCGCCTACGCGACCTCCTGGACGGCGGCGCTGGGGATGATCGGCGCCGAGATTTGGAACATCTTTTCCGGCTACGGATTGACGGTGATCCCGATGTTCATCCTCGTCGGGGAATTCGTCCATCACGCCGGTTACAACGACAGCCTATACCACGCCACGAACCGCTGGTTCGGACACCGAAGGGGGGGACTCGCGATCACGACGATCCTCGCCTCGGCGGCCTTTTCCGCGATCAGCGGATCGAACACGGCCACCGCCGCAACGATGAGTTCCGTCGCGATACCGGCGATGAAAAAATACAAATACCACGCCATCCTCAACGCCGGCTCCGTCGCCGCCGGATCGACCCTCGGCGTCCTGATTCCGCCGAGCATCGTGCTCGTCGTCTATGGCATCTACACGGGCCAGTCGATCGGGAAACTCTTCTTCGGGAACATCATCCCCAGCATCCTCGCCACCGCCCTGATCGCCGCGACGGTCTTCGTGATCTGCCGCCGTCATCCCGACTGGGGCCCGGCCGCGGAGCGGAGCTCCTGGAAGGCGCGTTTCCAGGCTCTTCCCGAGGCGTTGGACATTCTCTTCCTCTTCGGCGTCATCATGGTCGCCCTTTTCACGGGCCTGGTCACGGCGACGGAGGCGGCGGCGGTAAGCTGCACGCTGGGACTCATGATCTGCCTGGTGCGGCGGAAGCTCTCCTGGGAGGGATTCCTGTCCGCGGTCGGCGACACGGTGCGGATCTCCTGCATGGTCTTCATGATCATTGCCGGGGCGGTGATCTTCGGACGCTTCCTGGCGCTCACGCGTCTCCCCTTCGAGGCGGCGGGCTGGATCGGCTCGCTCGCCATGCCCAGGGAGATCCTGCTGATTCTGATTCTGGCTTGTTACATTGTCGGCGGGTGCATTATGGACGCGCTGGCGTTCCTGCTCATCTCGCTGCCGATCTTCTACCCGCTCGTCGTCGGGATGGGATACGATCCGATCTGGTTCGGTCAGGTCGTCACGATCGTTACGACGATGGGCTCGATCATGCCTCCGATCGGGATCTGCTGCTACATCGTGGCGAGCATGTCGGAAAACATTCCGCTCTCCGAGGTCTTCCGGGGCGCCTTTTACTACATCCCGGCATATCTGCTGACACTGGCCCTGTTGATGCTCTTTCCCTACGCAACGGTCCTGATCCTCTCAAACCTCGTCCGTTGAAGGAACGGTTCAGCCGGAGATCCGACCCTCCGCTCTGACCGGAGAATCACTTCCGCGGAGCCTTATTCCCCCTTGAAGACCGGCTTTCTTTTCTCGGCAAAGGCGTTCAGGGCCTCGACACGGTCCTTGGTCGGAATCGTCACCTCGTATGCCTTGGACTCTAGCGGCAGAGCCACTCCCAGCGAGGCCTCCATCCCGCAGTTGATCGCAAATTTCGCCTGGGCAACGCCGATCGGGCCGTTCTTCGCGATCTCCCGGGCCAGCGCCAGCGACGCCGACATCAGCTCCGCCGGTTCCACGACGCGGTTCACCAGACCGATCTCGAAGGCCGTTTGGGCATCGATCCGCCGGGCCGTAAAAATCAATTCCTTGGCCTTGGCGATTCCGACGATCCGCGGCAGCCGCTGCGACCCGCCCGCACCGGGAATGATCGCCAGGCTCGTCTCGGTGAGCCCCATGAGCGCGGTGGAAGCGGCAATCCGCAAATCGCAGGCCAGAGCCAATTCCAATCCGCCGCCGAAGGCAAAGCCGTTGATCGCGGCGATCACCGGAATCCGCACCTGCTCCACCGCGGTGAAAGTCTCCCGGATCGTGAAGATGAACCGTCGGACCTGCTCTGGGCTCAGCGTGCGGCGCTCCTTGAGATCGGCTCCGGTCGAGAAGGAGGCCTTCTTCGGATCGTCGCCCATCCTGCCGGTGATGACAATGCAGCGGAGGGTCATGTCGAAGTTCGCTTCGCGAATCGTTTCGGAAAGCGCCGCCAGCAGATCGAAATTAAAGCAATTCAGCGCATCGGGACGGTTCAGCGTAACGACCAGGATCCCCTCCTCCGTCCTCTCCTGCAACAGAATGTCGGCCATGTTCAATCTCCTTTTCATCTCAGCGGCATTCGCATGGTTCCGAAACCCGCTTCCCTAAACTTTCAGGTCTCCCCAGACCGATTCCCGGATCGGGACGTGCAGCGCGATCTCGAAGGCCCGCGCCAGACGCTCCCTGGCCTCCGAAAAGGCGATCACGCCGTCGTGGAAGAGCAGCGATCCGGTGTAAAACGGGTGCCCTTCCTCGTCGTAACGGTCCCGCATCGCCTGGCGGAAGCGCGCCATCTCCTCCTCGTTCACCGCTCCGCCCTTGTCCGCAATATTCTTGCGGCGGACGGTCTCGAGGATGAAGCCGGCCGTCTCTCCTGACATCACCGTCGTCCGTCCGCGCATGTTCGTGAACGCGAACCGAGGCCGGAAGGCCCGGCCGCACATTCCATAGTTGGCCGCCCCATGGTCCGGACCGATTACGTAGGTCACCTTCGGGGCTTCCAGGCAGGTGCAGGCGCGGACCATGTCGGAGCCGTATTTGCCGATCCCGCCCCACTCTTCGGCCTTGCCGACCATGTACCCCGGCGACCCCTGAAGAAAGAGAACCGGCATCCGGGAATTGCCGCAGCGGATCATCCACTCGGTCGCCTTCCGGGCCGCCTCAATATAAATGACCCCCCCGGCGTTGGAGGCAACGACACCCACCGGGATCCCCTTGAGCCACATCTTCCCGCAGACGATCGACTCCCCACGGGCCAGGCCGTAGTTCGGCTTGTACTCGTGGAAATAGCTGTCGTCGGCAAGGCATCTGAGGGTGTCGCGGATCGGGATGTGCTGGTAGGTGTTGATCGGGGTGGCCCGCATCATCTCCCGAAAGTCGAAGCGGGGTTCACGGGATTCGCGCCGGTCGATGCATAGCGTCTGCGGCGGTTCGAATTCCATCATCGCCCGCAGCTTTTCGATCCCCTCCCGCTGTGTTCGAACCAAGTGGTCGCAACCGCCGGAGTGCTGGGTATGGACGTAGGCACCGCCGAGATCCTCCATCGAGACCGTCTCGCCGATCGCCGATTTGACCATCGGCGGCCCGGCCAGAAAGGCGTAGGCAAGCTTTTCGATCATGATCGATTCTGAAGCCAGATAGACGATGTATGCCCCACCCGCTGTGTTCCCGCCGGTCGAGAGCGTGTACTGCCGGATCCCCTTGGCGGACATTCGGCACATGTTGTAGAACATCGTTCCGAAATGGCCGTCGTCGGCGAAGCAGCCGACCTGCAGCGGCAGGTTGATCCCGCCGGAGTCGGCAATGTAGATGCAGGGCAGGCCGCACTTCTCGGCGATCGCCTGCGCCCGCATGTGCTTTTTCAGTGTGATCGGAAAATAGGTACCCGCGGCATAACGGTTCTCATTGGCGAAAATCATGCAATCCCTGCCGTGAACGATCCCGACGCCCGTGACGATCCCCCCGCCGGGGATGTGTCCCCGCTTCTCCTCCTCGTAGACGGCTCCGCCGAACAGCCGCTTCTTCCCGATATCGTATCCGGCATCAAGCCCCAGCTCGAAGAAATCCGTTCCCGGATCGATCAACATCCGGATCAGGTCCCGCATCGGTTTCTTGCCCTGTTTCGCGAGCCTGTCCCGCTGCGCCTCGCCGCCGATGTCGTACGCCTCTTCCCGATGCTTGAGCAGAAGCGCGTCCTGCTCCTCCCAATGCCGCAGGTTGGCTTCGCGCTCTCGCTCGAGACGCTCCGTCCGGCTCAATCGAGGTTTCGTCCCATCCACCATCTTCGTTTCTCCTCCCGTAAGTCGAATGCCGTGATTCAAAAATTGAGAAAAGGGTTATTCCCGGTACATCGATTCAATCAGGTCGCCGTATTGGGCGTTGATGAACTTCCGTTTCACCTTCATCGTCGGGGTCACCTCACCGTCCTCGGTGTAGAGTTTCTTGTCGAGAATTTTGAATTTTCGGATATTTTCCACGCGGGCGAGCTGGGCGTTGACCTTGTTCACCTCCGCCTGGATCAGGTTGACCACCTCCTCGGCCCGGGTAAGGGTCGCAAAGGTGGTGAACTGCACCTTCCGGTCCTGGGCGAACTTGACCACGTTTTCCTCGTCGATCACGATGATCGCGCTGACGAATTTCCGGTTGTCGCCGATGACCACCGCATCGTTGATGTACGGCGAGAATTTCAGCAGGTTTTCGATATACTGCGGGGCGATGTTCTTGCCGCCGGCGGTGATGATCAGGTCTTTCTTCCGGTCGGTAATCCGAAGGAAGCCCTCCCCATCCACCTCGCCGACATCCCCGGTGTGCATCCAGCCGTCGCGCAGCGCCTCCCGGGTGGTCTCCTCGTCCCGGTAGTATCCTTTGAAAATTCCCTTGTGACGGACCAGGATCTCCCCATCCTCGGCGATCCGGACCTCCGTCTCGGGGAGGGGTCTGCCGACGGTCCCGAGTTTGAAGTTCTTCTCGTCGGACATGTGGGTGATCCCGGTCGTCTCCGTCATTCCGTACCCTTCGCGGATCGGAATCCCGATGCTCTGGAAGTATTTCAGGATGTTGTGGGAGATCGGCGCGGCGCCGGAAAAACCGATCTTGACCCGGTCGAATCCCAGCCGCTCCTTGAGCTTCCGGAAGACGGCAAAGTAGGCGATCCGATAGCCGAGGCCGAGCAGGAAGGAAGGAGAACGTCCGGCCAGTTTGGCATCGTTGTATCGCCCCCCGATATGGAGCGCGGTCTGGTACGCCTTCCTCTTGAACCACGTTGCGTCGTCCATCTTCAGGACGATGCCGGAGTAGTACTTTTCCCAGATCCGCGGCACGGCATGGAACAGCGTGGGAGAGACATCCCGCATGTCCGCCATGACCGTGTCCGTGTTCTCGGTGAAATTGATGATGTGGCCGATCGTCAGGTGGACCATCAGGTCGTAGATCTGTTCGTAGACATGGTTCAACGGAAGGAAGGAAATGGTTTCGTCGTCCCGGGTCCCTTTGCTGACCGCCGTCGCCTGCTTTCCGACCCAGAGATACCCCTCGTGGGCGAGCATCGCCCCCTTCGGCGGCCCCGTGGTCCCGGAGGTGTAGATGATCCCGGCGATGTCCTCGCCCCGCCCTGCCGCCACCAGCCGGTCGAAGAGCAACGGATCTTCGTTCGCCGACTTCCGGCCGAGCGCCAGCAGTTCGTCGAAGCTCATGACCATCGGATCATGGAAATCCCTCAGACCCTCCATGTCCCAGACGATCATCTTCCGGAGCGCCGGCGTGTTCTGCCGGAACGCCAGCGCCTTGTCGAGCTGCTCCTCGTCCTCGCAGATGTAGACCACCGCGCCGGAATGGCCGACGACGTACTCGCACTCCTTGACCGGGTTGGTCGTATAGACCCCGACAAATGTCGCCCCGGCGGACATCGCCCCCAGCGCCGAATAGAGCCATTCCGGCTGGTTCTCGCCGATGATGGCGACATGGTCCCCCTTGACCACGCCCAGCGCATGCAGACCCAGGGCCGTATGTCGGACATTTTCGAGGTAGGCCGCCCAGGAAATGTCGTGCCAGATTCCCAGGTCCTTGTGCCGCATCGCAACCCGTTCGGGCTGTTCGCGGGCGATCCAGACCAGGGCCTTGGGCAACGTATCGATCGCCATCCCGTCTCTCCTGAGAAAAACCTAAATCTCTGTGCGCGCAGAAGGTCCGATCCCGGAAGGGAGCATTGGAGATTTTTCGCGGTACCCTGCCACCGCAGTGAAGCGAGAAGGCACAGGTTCGAAAAATATCCAGCGAGCGGAGGGATCGGACCTTCAGGTCCTCGAATCCGGCAAACGGATATGTCCACTCTTTTGGCAAATCGCTTATTCAGCGGAAGCGGACCTTGCGCCTATAACGCTTGTATCCCTTCACCGACGTCTCCTTGGCGATGCCGAGGTAAAACTCCTTGACGTCCTCGTCCTCCCGGAGGATCTCGGGCTTGTCGGCACGTGCGATCCGCCCGTTCTCCATCAAAAAGGCGTAGTTCGAATACTTCAAGGCCATATTCACGTTCTGTTCGACCAGCAAGATCGTCACCCCGTCCTTCTGGTTGATGTCGCGGATAATATTAAAGATCTCCTGCGTGAGCAAAGGCGAGAGGCCGAGCGACGGTTCATCGAGCATCAGCAGTTTCGGCCGGCTCATCAGCGCCCGGCCGATGGCCAGCATCTGTTGCTCGCCGCCGCTGAGGTGTCCGGCATCCTGCTCTTTTCTTTCGTCCAGGATCGGGAAGTGCTCCATCACCCGTTCCATATCCTCCCGGATTCCCTTCTTGTCGGCGCGGGTAAAGGCCCCCATCATGATGTTCTCCAGAACGGAGAGTTCCGGAAACACCTCCCGCCCTTCCGGGACGTAACTGATCCCCATCCGGACGATCTCATCGGTATCTTTCCGGTCGATCCGCTCTCCCAGAAATTCGATCGTCCCCTTCTCGGGCTGTTCCTCCTTGAGATCGTAGAGCAGACGCATGATCGTCTTGAGCGTCGTTGATTTTCCCGCGCCGTTGGAGCCCAGCAGGGCAACGATGTCCCCCTGCCGCACCTCGAAGGATATGCCGTGGAGCGCCCGGATCAGATCGTACCAGGTTTCGATATTGCTCACCTTCAGCATCAGCGCTCCTCCCCCAGATAGGCCCGGATCACCTCCGGGTGACTCTGGACCTCCGCCGGGGTTCCCTCAACGATCTTCTCCCCCTGGCTCATCGCGAAGATGCGGTCGGAAATCCCCATGATCATGTTCATGTCGTGCTCGATCAGCAGGATCGTCACCCGATAATCGGCCTGGATGTCCTTGATCCAGATATTCAGATCCTCCTTTTCCTCCGTGTTCATCCCGGCGGAGGGTTCGTCCAACAGCAGGATTTTCGGTTCGAGGGCGAGGGCGCGGCCCAGCTCGACCAGTTTCCGTTTGCCATAGGGAAGACCGGCCACAGAGCTGTTCCTGACCGATTGCAGGTCGAGAAAATCGATGATCTTCTCGACGATCTCCCGGTTCTTGATCTCCTCCCGGGCGGCCCGCGATCTCCTTCCCCAGAGGAACGCGCCGGAAAATACACCCGTTTTCATGTGAATATGCCGACCCAGCAGGAGGTTGTCCATGACGGTGGCGTTGGAGAAGAGCTCAATGTTCTGAAAGGTGCGGGCCACACCCTTGCGGGCGATGCGGTCCGGCGAGAGCCCCACGAGCTCTTCGCCGTCGCAGATGATCCGACCGCCGTCCGGTTTGTAGATGCCGCTGATCATATTATAGATGGTGGTTTTACCGGACCCGTTGGGTCCGATGATCGAAAAAATCGTGTTTTTCCGTACGTTGAAGCTGACGTCGTTGACCGCCTTCAGGCCGCCGAAACGGATGCTCAGATGTTCCACTTTGAAATGATCCATCACGGCCCTACTTCTTCCAGGTGGCCAGCTCGTTCGGCGTCCAGCCCTGGAGCTCGATGTAACTCCCGTTCGGACCGCACTTCTGGATCACGATCGAATCGGATCCCTGGTGCTGCTTTTCCGTGAAGGTGATCTTCGGGCCGATGGTCTGGTAATCCTTGAGCGAATTGAGCGCCTTCAGTACCGCGTCGGTGCTGAGGTTCCGCCCCGCTTTCTTGAGAGCCTCGACAAGGGGGTCGGCAAAGAGGATCCCGGCGGAATAGAAGGTCCCCCAGCGCTCCTCGGGCGCGAGACGTTTGGCGGCTTCTTTGTACTTGATCATCAGCGGGTTTTTCGACTCGGGCGTCTCGCCGAAGTTTCCCGTAATGACCCCCTCCCATAGACCGCCGGAGATCTTCTGCATCAGCGGATAATCGGAAAGGGTGTTGGAAGAGACCCACTGCGGTTTGTAGCCGACGTTGGCGGCGGTCTTCAGCGTAATGACGGCCGTAGTCGGGCTAACGTACATCAGGACCGCCTCCGCCCCGGAGTTCTTCAGCCGGAGGATCTGCGAGGCGAGGTCTTTTTCGGTGGGTTCCACCGGAATCTCGGCCGCAAGTGACATCCTGTACGTGGCCAGGCGCTGCTTGCAGCCGTCATACCCGTTCCTCCCGTAGGCATCGTTCTGATAGAGGATCCCGATCTTTTTCATTTTCAGCGTTTCGACAATGTACTTTGTCAATATGCTTGCCTCATCCTCATAGAGCGGATAGACGCCGAAAAGGTAAGGCTGGACGGGAAAGACGTACTCTTTGACCGCAGTCGCCGGTCCCACCCAGATCACCTTGTTCTGGGCCAGTACGTCTTTCACTGCCATTCCGCCGGCCGCGGAGACGCCGCCGACAAACGCGAAGATCCCCTGGTTTTCCACCAGTTCCTTTACAACGTTGGCCGTCTGGGCCGGGTTGTACTGGTCGTCCCGGATGAAGTACTTGATCTTCCGTCCGTGGATGCCCCCCTCCTCGTTGATCACATCGAAGAGCAGCTTGCTTCCGCGCGCCACGGATCCCCAAGCGGCCGCCGGACCGGTCTGGGGTCCCCACTGGGCGATCCGGATTTCGTTGTCGCTAAACCCCGCCGGCGCGGCCGGGGCAACATCGGCAGCCAACAGGACTGCCAGTACCGCGATCAATGCCATTACCGATTTTTTTCCGAACATCATGATTCCCTCCTTTTTCGATCTTCCTGCGATTCCTTGGAAAAACCGTACCCAGACTCCCCTATTTTCCGGCATCACCGACGCCGTTACACTTTCTTCACATAATGCTTCGCAAACAAACCGCTCGGGCGCAGGCAGAGGACGAGGATGATCACGACAAAGGCCACGATCGGTTTCCAATGGGGGAAATAATATCCGAAGAAATTTTCGATCAGGCCCATCAAGCCGCCGCCGATAATCACTCCGGGGATGCTCATGAGTCCCCCGAGGACCGCGGCGGCAAACGCGCGCATGAACGGCTCCATCATGTAGGCCGGGTCGAGGGTGGCCCGGGACGCAAAGAACATCCCCGCGACGGCGCCGATCAGGGAGCTGAAGCCCCAGGCGAAAGAAAAAACCCGCTCGGTCCTAATCCCCATGATCTTGGCCGCGTGCTTGTTCTGCTGGGTCGCGCGCATGGCCACGCCCAGCTTGCTGTATTTGAAGAAGAGATACAGGAAAAGCATGATTGCGGCGGTCACGGCAAACACCGCAATCGCCCACTGGTTGACGATCATCCCTTTGACCGGTTCATAGGTCACGGAGGCTTTCAGCGGAAGCGAAAAAAACTTCTGTTCCGCCCCCCATTTCCAGCCGGCGAGCCCCATTAGAAACATCTCCGCCCCGAGGGTGATGACGATCAACCCGAGGATGCTGGGATGCTTGGCGGGACGAAGGAAGAGATATTCGATGAGGATCCCCAACAGGACCGCGAAGACCATGGAGAGGACAAAGGCCAGCCAGAAGGGGTATTGATAGACCGTCAGGATATGAAAGGCCACGAAGGTGGAAAACATCGCCATCTCGCCCTGGGCAAAATTGACCACCTCGGAGGTTTTGTAGATGATCACCACCGCCGTGGCGAAAAGACCGTAGCAGGCGCCGATCGCCAGTCCCTCCACCAAGAGCTGTCCAAAAGGCATTGCCCCCCCTTGCCGTTGAAGATTCGGACCAAAACCATTTCGACCGCGGAAAACGGCCATTTTTCCCCTTCCGTCAGAAGGGCCATGTCCTCCAGTATTTCTTGATGCGGATCCAGATGCCGAACATTCCGAGCGGCTCGAAGATGATGATCCCGATCATGATCAGGCCGATCGCGATACTGCTGAAATTCTCCAGACCCACCATCGTGAACCACCGCTTCGATATCGAGGCGAGCAACGTTCCCAGATAGGGAACCTCCGCGATGTTTTTCAGCAGCGCGTACTGAAGATAGGTAATCAACGTTGCGCCCAGGATCCCCCCGACGATGGTGCCCAATCCTCCGACGACGACCATGACCAGGAAGATGATGGAGAGGATCAGGTTGAACGTGAACGGATCGAAGAATCCCAGCACGAATCCGAACAGCCCCCCGGCGATTCCGGCATAAAAAGCGCTGACGGCAAAGGCCAGGGTCTTGTAGACGGTCAGATTCACGCCGATCACCTCGGCGGCGATATCGCTGTCCCGGATCGCCACGAAGGAACGGCCGACCCTTGTCTTGAGAATGTTCCTGGCGCCGATCACCATGACGATCGTCATGATCAGGATCAGATAGTACTTCTGGACATCGGTTTTCAGGACGAGGGGGATGCCCCACCGCGGAATCCCCAGATCGAGCGGCGGCACCTTGATCCCCATCCGGCCGCCGAAGGCGTCGATCCCCCCGATGACATGCATGATGGTCAAACCGAACCCGAGAGAAACGATCGCCAGGTAGGGACCCTCCAGTCGCAACGCCGGCAGACCAAGGATGAAACCGAAAAAGGCCGCAATAAAAGCGGCCATGAGGATGGCGAATACAAAAGGGATCTGAAGCTTGGCCATCAGGACCGCCGTTCCATAGGCGCCGATCGCGAAGAAACCGGCGTGACCCAGTGAGATCTGGCCGGTGGATCCCACAAGGATGTTCAGCCCCACGGCAAGAATCACGTGGACCAGGATCATATTCAGCAGATAGATGTAGTAATTGGGGGCATAGAGCGGAATGGTGAACAGAACCAGCAGTAGCGCAACCGTCCAGAAAAGAACCACGCCGCTTTCGAAGAGTTGAATATCCTCGTAGTAGTCGCGCTTCATATCCATGACGCCACCTCGTACGGGAGTCTCTATCTTTTCGCGGCCGTCACTGCCGCGGGACGGGAACGGCGATTCGTCGGAATATGCGACTGCAAGAGGTTATGCTCAGGCAGCGCGATCTTTTTCAGCAGGCTGTTCAAATTCAACGGCCTATCCGGTGAGCGACTTCATCATCGCCACGACGGAGGTTGCATCCGGCGCGAAACCGTCGGCGGCGATCTCCTTTGCGAATCGCTCGGTAACGGGCGCCCCGCCGATGATCACCCTTACCCGGTCCCGCAACTCCTCCTTTTCCAGGGCCAGGATGGTTTGCTTCATCTCCTTCATCGTCGTCGTCAGCAGGGCGGACATGCCGATGAATAGCGGTTTCCGGTTCCGGACCGCCTCCACGAATTTCTCGGTAGAAACGTCCGCGCCGAGATCGACCACGTCGTATCCCGCCCCCTCCATCATCATGACGACCAGGTTTTTCCCAATATCGTGGAGATCCCCCTTCACGGTGCCGATAACCACCTTGCCCGCATCCTTTTGCGACGAATGAACCAGCAAAGGCTTCAGAACGGCCATCGCCCCCTTCATGGCGCGGGCGGCCAGCAGCACCTCGGGGATGTAAACCTCGCCGCTCCGAAACTTTTCCCCCACCACGCCCATGGCCGGGATCAACCCGCCCTGCAGAACCATCTCCGGCGCGGAGCCTCCCTCCAGGGCTTCCCGGGTTTTTTGGATCAGCATCTCCGTATCCCCGTTCAACAGAGGCTCCAGAAACGGATTCTCGTCGATCATTGGGTTTCCTCTCTTTTCAGGAAGGAGGATCTCCCCGTAAAGAGGGAGCCCTTCCGGTGCGGTTATGATTTCCTGTCCTGAGTAAGATCTTGCCGGATGACCGGGCCCGATCCGCGTGCGGCAGCCGAAATGAACCCGGCCGGAATGAAACGAGCCGCCATGCGCAAACGCCCGTAAAAATATGGCGGATTCGTAACAAGCTTTCCCTACCCTGTCAAGAATTATTTCCCGTCGGATTGGCATCCCGCCACACGCCGAAAAGGCCGTGCGACCGGTTTTTCACCTTGACACGTCCGGTTCATCCCTCTATATAACGCCTCAGAAACGCAAGATCCTGTGTCGAGCTCCCTTCCATTTTTTCCATCGTGAGAGGCATGCCATGATCAGCAAAACCGTGATCGATCACCTGCGCCGGAGAATCGGCGCCGGGAATGTTTACCATGACCGGGAAGATATGCTTGTCCTGGGCTACGATGCGACGCCGGAAATCGAAGGTCTTCCGGAGGTGGCCGTCTTCCCTGAAAACCGCGAGGGACTCGAGGCCGCCCTCGAGGTCAGCCGGCAGGAAGGTCTGGCCGTCACCCCGCGCGGCGCGGCGACGGGACTCTCCGGGGGCAGCACCCCGACGGCGGGCGGGATGATCCTGGGCCTCACCAGGATGAACCGGATTCTGGAAATCGACGAAGAGAATCTGACGGCGACGGCGGAAACGGGGGTGATCACGACCCAGCTCTTCAACGCCGTGGCGGCCCGGGGCCTTTTCTATCCGCCCGATCCCGGATCGCAGAACGTATCGACGCTCGGCGGCAACGTCGCGGAAAACGCGGGCGGCCTGAGGGGTCTCAAATACGGGGTCACCCGGAACTATGTGATGGCCCTTTCCGGTTTGCTCTACGACGGCACGGCGTTTGTCGCCGGAAACAAGTGCGTCAAGGACGTCGCCGGCTACTCGCTGCGGGATCTGCTGGTGGGCAGCGAGGGGACCCTCGGAATCATCACCGAGATCACCGTCCGCCTGATCAGCCCCCCGCAGGACAAGCGGACGCTTCTGGCCTATTTCCGCGACATCCGGACCGCGGGCGAGGCGGTCTCCAGGATCATCGCCGCCCGGATCATTCCCGCAACGCTCGAGATCATGGACAAGACGACGATCAACTGCGTGGAGGATTTTGCCAAGATCGGCCTTCCGCGCGAAATGGAGGCGCTCCTGCTGATTGAAGTGGACGGCCACCCGGCGGTGGTCGCCGAAGAGGTGGAGGGGGTCCGCAAGGTTCTCGAGCAGGTCAAGGCGGCTGAGATCCGCCAGGCCGCAAATACGGAGGAGGCCTTGCAGCTGGCCGCCGCGCGTCGGACCGCCCTTTCGGCCGTCGCCCGTGTGTCGCCGACCACGATCCTCGAAGACGCGACCGTCCCCCGGAGCCGCCTCGCCGAAACCTTCGCCGAGATCGAACGGCTCAAGAAAAAATACGGTATCCGGGTGGCCACGTACGGGCATGCCGGCGACGGCAATCTGCATCCCACGGCGGTCACCGATGAACGAAATCCCGATGAGGTCGCCAAGGTACATGCCTTCTTCTCCGACCTCTACGAAAAGGTTCTTTCCCTGGGAGGGACCGTCTCCGGGGAGCACGGCATCGGAATCGCGAAGAAGGGCTATTTGCTGCGGCAGTTCGGCCAGGGAGGAATAGAAGTGATGCGCCGGATCAAGAAGGGGTTCGACCCGGACGGCCGACTCAACCCCGGAAAGATATTCCTCGACGAAGGGGTCTCGGCCGGCGTGAAGATTCCGGGAGGTTCGCATGTCTGAAAAACCCCTTGCGGGCAACTTTCACCCGGAGGACGCCCCGGCCTACGAATCCATCCTCCAGTGCATGCGCTGCGGTTTTTGTCTGGCCGTCTGCCCCACCTACGCGCTGACAAACCGCGAACGATCCAGCCCCCGGGGACGGGCCGCCCTGGCCCGCGCCGTGGCGGAAGGAAAGCTGGAATTCACATCCGTCGTCCGGGACGAGGCCTTCCTCTGCCTCGACTGCAAGGCCTGCTCGACGGCATGCCCGTCGGGCGTCCGGGTCGGCACGATCATGGAGCTCTGCCGGAGCCAGGCGCAGGTTTTTCACCCCCCTTCCGTCCCCGCCGGAATGCTGCGCGACTTCATCCTGAAGCGGATGCTCCCGTCGCCGGCGATGATGGAAACCTCGATGATCCCCGCCCGACTCTATCAGCGCCTCGGTCTCCAATGGGCGGTCCGCAACCTCGGCATCAACCGCTTCCTGCCCGGCGTTCTGGCCAAGATGGAGGGGATCCTCCCGACGCTTGCCCCCCCGCTTCGCCCGGAGATCCCGGAGACGATTCCCGCCCAGGGTGAAAGGCGGGGCCGCGTCGGCTTCTTTCTCGGCTGCGCAATGAGCCTGGTCTTTTCCGAGGTGTCGCGGCAGACGGCTCGGATCCTCTCACAACAGGGATTTGACGTTGTCACCCCCAAAGAGGTTAAATGCTGCGGCGCGCCCCACCTCGCCGAAGGCGACCGCGAAAGCGCCCGGCGTCTCGCGCTGATCAATATCGACCTCTTTCTGGCGCTCGATGTCGATTACATCGTAACCGACTGCGCCGGCTGCGGCTGCGCATTGAAAGAGTATGAAGAGATTCTCGAAAATAGGGCCGACCATGAACGGATTCGTCTTTTTTGCTCGAAGGTCCGCGACATCTCTGAATTTCTCGTCGAGGTCGGCATCCGCACGGAAGGGCTCCGGCCGGTCCCGCTGAGCGTGACCTATCACGAGCCCTGCCACCTTGTCCACGGACAGGGTCTCTCCAAGCCGCCGCGCCAGGTCATTCGGTCGATCCCCGGGGTTGAACTGCGAGAGATGAATGAATCCAGTTGGTGCTGTGGGATGGCGGGCTCGTTCGCCCTCAAGGAGTTGGAGACGAGTCGTCGAATTCTGGAGAGAAAATTGGCCAACGTCCGCGACACAGAAGCCGACGTCCTGGTTACGGCGAACCCCGGTTGCCACCTTCAGCTTGCCTGGGGCGTCCGTGAACTCGGCATGAAACAGCCCGTCTGGCACGTCGTGGAACTCTTCGGACGTTCCCTCCCCGTGTGAACCCCCGGAAACATGAACAGGATCAACCTTTGAGACCGACCTCAGACACCGAACAGAAATTCCGGGAATTGATCGCAATCGTCGACAAACTGCGATCGCCGAAGGGCTGCCCCTGGGACAGGGCCCAGCGGAAAGAAGATATCGGCCGTTATCTTATCGAGGAGGCCTACGAAGTCATCGAGGCCCTTGAGGACGAATCGCCGGAGAACCTCGGGGAGGAGCTCGGCGACCTTCTCTTTCATATCCTCTTCCTCGCCCGTCTGGCGGAGGAGGCGCATGAATTCAGCACGGCGGACATCCTGGACAGAATCACCGCGAAAATGATCCGCCGGCATCCGCACGTTTTCGGCAATGCAACGGTGAAAGACGTCGAGGAGGTCCGTACGAACTGGGAGCGGATCAAGACGGAGGTTGAACATAAGCTTCCTCGAAAATCCCCTCTCTTCGACGGCATCCCGCGTTTCCTGTCCACGCTCGCCAAAGCGCAATGCGTCACCACCCGCGCCGCCGAGGTCGGGTTCGATTGGCCGGACGCCGAGGGCGTTCTGCGGAAGGTGGAGGAGGAGCTGGCCGAGTTCCGCGTCGCGCTCAAGACAAACCAGCCGTCGCGGATGAAGGACGAGGCGGGCGATCTGCTCTTTACGCTGGTGAACCTCTGCCGTTTCGTCCGGGTGGATGCGGAGGCGGCGCTCCGTTCCTCATTGCAAAAATTCTTCGATCGCTTCTCCAATATTGAACGGGAGTTGACCGCCCGGGGGAAAACGTTACAGGACTCTTCTCCGGCGGAGATGAACCGGATCTGGGACAAAACCAAAAGAAGGAAGGGAAATTCGAAAAATCCATGAAATATTTTCTCTGCGTCCTGGGGATGGTCCTCATCATCGAGGGCCTTCCCTATTTCACGTTCCCCGACAAGCTGAAAATCTACCTGGCCAAATTGACGGAAATCCCCGATTCGTCCCTCCGGATCATGGGCGCCATCGCCGTCCTGATCGGTCTGGTCCTCGTCTATTTCGGAAACTCTTGATTGCCTTTTTTTATTGCGAAGGAGTGGATCATTTGATAGAGTCCCTGGAAAATAATGATGAACTACCATACATACATACATACATAATTTGTTTCTGGATTTCCTTGTATTATCATATTTTTTTTGCATTGCTCCGGATTCATAAAGTTGTCGGGAGGCGATGATGGCTAAGGCAAAACGGGTTGCGGATGTTCTTGAAAAATGTCCGACGGGCATCAGGGGTCTCGATGAGATCACGAAGGGGGGGCTCCCGAGGGGCAGGCCGAGCCTGATCTGCGGCTGCGCGGGTTCCGGCAAAACGCTTTTCGCTATGGAGTTTCTGATGCGGGGCGCCAGGGATTTCGGGGAACCCGGGGTCTTCATGACCTTCGAGGAGACGCCGGGTGATCTCGCGAAGAACTTCATCTCCCTGGGTTTTGATCTCCAGAACATGGAGTCCCGCGGTCTCATCGCAACGGACCACGTCGTCATCACGCGAAGCGAGATCGAGGAGACGGGCGAGTACGACCTGGAAGGANNAGATTGAAGAGACGGGTGAGTACGATCTGGAGGGACTGTTCATCCGCTTGGGGAACGCCATCGATTCCATCGGAGCGAAGCGGGTTGTCCTGGATACCATCGAAGCCCTTTTCTCCGAGCTGCCCAATGCCACTATCCTCCGGGCGGAACTTCGCCGGCTTTTTCACTGGTTGAAAGAACGCGGCGTGACGGCCATCGTTACCGGGGAAAGCGGCGACAAGACCCTGACGCGCTTCGGGCTCGAAGAGTACGTCGCCGATTGCGTGATCCTTCTCGACTTCCGCATCGTGGAGCAGATTTCCACCCGCCGTCTGCGTATTATCAAGTACCGCGGTTCGTCGCACGGCGCCGATGAGTATCCCTTCCTGATCGACGAGCGGGGCGTCTCCATTCTGCCCATCACCTCCCTGGGGCTCGACTACCCCGTTT
>DIKL01000126.1 GCA_002424545.1 Syntrophaceae bacterium UBA5619 | reverse complement strand
TCAAGGCCAAGCGGATCAAGGGCACGCGCTACCTCCAGATGTCGGCCCCCTGCCCCCCGGGCTGGGGCTTTCCGCCCAAGGACATGGTCAAGCTCTCCCGGCTCGCCATCGAAACCGGCATGTTCGTCCTCTACGAGGTCGAGAACGGGCGGTTCAGCTTCACCGGACGGAGCAAGACCCTGGCGGAGAAGGGAAAGCGGCTGCCGGTGATCAACTACCTGGAGCGCCAGGGCCGTTTCCGGAAGATGAGCCTCGAGCAGTTGAGCCAGATCCAGCGCTGGGTGGACGGCAAGTGGAACGAGTACGTCAGGCGGGCGGAGTAAGAGACCCGTTTGCAATTATTCGGCAAGGGCAATCAAATTTCTGAGCGTGGATCCCTCGCTTGACGGACATCATAGACAACCGTTTTATTGCCGTCGCAATTGCATGCAGAAACCCAAAAGAAGACCATTGCTTTCTCAGCGGAATCCGGCACCTGCAATGAGAAAGGCAATATTACCTTCGGTAATCTTCTCGTTCTTCTGCGGCGATTGCCAAGGAGGGTGGATGCGACTCAATATTCGATGAGTATCGGTCTATAAGCCCCGACATTCGCTCGCCCAGTATTTTCAGATCCTTCGTTTCGCATTCCCACACGACGACTACATTCCATCCGCTATCTCGCAACCCTTCCTGATTTCTTTTGTCCCGGTCGACCGTCCGCCTGAATTTAGGCAACCAGTACTCCTGACGGCTCGAAGGCGTGGTTGCACGCGGGCAGTCCTGATGCCGGTGCCAGAAGCATCCGTGCACAAAAACCACAGTGCGATGCTTCGGCAGCACAATGTCGGGCCTTCCGGGAAGATCAGACCGGTGGATACGGAAACGATAGCCGAGCCTATGAAGGAGAGAGCGGACCTTCCGTTCCGGCGTCGTGTTGGTTGAGTGCACGCGGCGCATGATGTCGCTTCGCTTGTCAGGCGGGAAGGTGTCCACGGCTTGATTACATCTCGATTTTCAAACTGGGGTCGGTTTCGCACTGGTCGATGATGCGGTTGTAAACCTCAAGCAGTTTGCGGAAGCTCACGTTGCGCTTTGTCTGCTGAAAGGCTGTCCATTCATAAATGTTGGTGGCGATGAACTGTTCAATCTCGATGACGTCTATCCTTTCCGCAACGTCCGCGTTCTTTGCTAGGGCAATGGCGCCACCCATGCCGCTCTGTGTGGTGATGATCAGCGGCCTGATGCTTTGCGCCAGATTGTTTCTACATTTCCTGATCAGAGCCTCCGTTGGGGCTGTCGTTACGTGAATCGCCGTGTCTCCGATCAAAAAATCGCCCTTCCTTCCAGAGGGAGCGTCGGCAACGGAAAAGCCTTCGTGGACAATTCCTGCGTCCGGAAGGGCCGTTTCAATCTTTGCCCCCACAAGGTGCTGCATGACCGCGCCGGCGACCATGATTCCCGGGCATTCTCTCTGCCTGGCGAAAGCCGCTTCAATCAGATCTGATACAATGCTCCTGATGGATTTTGATGAATCAATTTTCAGGCTGAAGGGTCTGGAACTATCTTTTCTTTGTTTATAACTTGGCGGATTCGATCTAAAATATTCTCTTATGCGCTCTATCCACCAATTTTCTATCGCATAATAGTCGAGTTGTGTTTCCAGTTCAAGTTTGTTCAGAAAAGTCAGATACGCTTGAGATTTATATAGGCTTCCCTGGCTTGTTCTCCCACCTTCCTCCGCAAGAACCCGATCAATACCGTAATCGGCCAAGATAGCCTGCACAGAACTTTTTCCGAGACCTGCAATTTGACCTCCCTTCTTTGTGATAAAAGTGTCTACGGAATAGGGAGGGACCTTTTCACTCGCCATACGAGTTAAGAAAAGGGCAAGGGAAAGGGCGCCTTTGCTATTAATCTGATATTGTGAAGAGAATTCCCTAAGTGACGATTCAAATAGAGTCATGGCATAAGTTCCATGGTGATGAAAGGCGTCGTGATTTAATGGTTTGGATCGAAAGAATTAGAAATATTTACTCAGGCTTATACCTGTATCCATAATTAGTTTTGAAAACTTGAACCCGTCCATCAGCGAAATGCACGGCTTGACAACGTGTTCAGATTCTTGAATGGCGGCTTTCGTAAAATGACTTGTTGTTATGAAGACGCCTTTTGCAGTTGTATTCAGTGCTCCCCGAAAATTATTAATCTCAACGCTACCAACGGAATGACGCCAACGTTTTACTTGAAATTGAACATGCGTTTTCGAGAAAAAGTAATTGGAATCATCTACATATGCATTAACGTCAATTCCTCCATCCTGAGATGGAGGAGTTACGGCAACGTTTTTAAATCCACTGCGCTCAACGACATCGCGTACAAGCGATTCAAACCGGTATGGATTAATTTGCAGCAGGTGAGAACGAATTTCTTCTCTCTCGTAACTTGTCTTTTCAAAAGTATTGTAAGGGGCTTCAAAAGAAACGACTTCTCTCTCTTCCTTGTCAAGATCACGTTTCTGTCGAGAATCCTTAAATATTGCAGAGATCAAATCTTTTGCATGCTGAATAGGCACTACACCGATCTCATTATGGATGTAGAATTCAAATACCCATACTTTCCTCAAGGTATTCTTCTTGTCTATTTGATATTCCTGATAATGCCGCAGCAGTTCAAGTAATCCAAGAAAAATATATGTTTGTCTTCCCTCATTCGAGAAACAGTAAAACGGAATTGGTGAAGAATATTGTTCGATTATCCTTTTATTCCGACCCGTGATTTCTTGATCACCAATTCGTCCCTGAGCTGTGTAAATGAGCACGTTGTTTTCAATTCTGTCATGGTAAGGATTCTCTGAGAGATTTCTCTGATACTGCTCTGCCGTCGTCAATATAACCAGATGGTTAAGGTGCTTACTCGCGTCAACAGACGGACGTATCCCACCTAAATTTTCTACATTTAAAGCAAATCGTATCTCGTCATTTGTATATCTTTCGCCAACATGAAATTCTGAGATCATAATGTCCCTGCAAAGAAAAATTTCATGATGTTGCTATATTGCGTGAGCCCACTTTGTGTATTTCGCCGCATCGATGATCATTGGATCGACGGCGTAACCCAGGCGATTGATAGCAAGCAGCGCCTATTGGAAGTCCCGTCCCTCATGGGACGTCAGAAAACCTGCGACGTTCTCCAGCAGAACGATCGGCGGCCGACGTTCTCCCATTTCATCCAGCACCCGAACGAATCCCCAATAGGCCGACGACTCTTTGCCGGCAAGCCCCCTGCGCATGACGGCCAGAGAAAAATCGTTGCACGGAAATGAGGCCGTGGCCAAAGTCACCGTGGGAACATCCTCGACATTCAACTGGTGGACATCGCCGAGCGAGAAATGGGTCTTGGCATTCGGAAAGTTATCGGAATACATTTCGAATTTATCGGCGGCGATGTCGTTTGCATAGGCAACGGTCCACCCCTCTTTCTCCAATCCCAAGCGCATCAGACCAATGCCGGCGAAGAATTCGGCAAAGGTCTTCTTCTGCAGGATATCGATGTATTCAGCTTTACTATTTGTTGCTTGGGTCATTTTTTCTTGTTTTTGGCAGACTGTCAGCCACCCGTCTAGCGTACCATTCATACGCCATCTGGCCTGCGATGTAAAGCAAAGGCGATTAGAATGGCAAGCGGGTTTGAAAAATTTCCCCACACCGCACTTCTTAGGTTAGATCTTTGGCGTTAAAACAAGAAAAGAATTCTGATCCGCTCGCTCAATTTAACGCGTTGATTCCGTTTCGTTTTAGTGGATCGAAGTTATTGATTTCCACTTCATTGTCGCTTTAGACCTAAAGCCCGGCGGCGCCCGTCTTTTTGACCTGCATCCGGATCATCGCGGCGTAACGGCCAGCGGCGCCCATGTTCGCGATGACCCTGTCCCGGCCCTTCTCTCCCAGGCGGCGGCGCTCTTCCGGGTGGCGGATCATCTCGATCAGACGGGCGGCGAGGTCCGCGCCGTCGCGCACCATGATGCCCGCCCCGGTCTCCTCCAGCAGCGCCCGCTCTTCCCGGAAATCGTCCATGAACCGCCCGTAGAACACGACCTTCCCCCACGCCGCCGCCTCGAGGATGTTCTGCCCTCCCTTCGGGACAAGCGACCCCCCGCAGAAGACCGCCGTCGCCAGGCTGTACACCTTGAAGAGCTCGCCGATCACGTCGATCACGATGACGCGCTCCCCCGCCCTCTTTTTGCCCTTGTTCAATTCCGACATCGTGATGCAGTCCGGGAATCCCGCGTCCCGGACGAGTTTGAGCACCGCCGCCGCCCGTTCCACATGACGGGGGATCAGGATCAGTTTGGCGGCGGGATCCGCCTCGAGCAACCGGCGATAGACGTCGAGCACGATCGCCTCCTCCCCTTCGTGCGTGCTCCCCGCGACGAAGACCGGTTCCGACTCCGTCAGCCCCAGGCGCCGCGCGATGTCCTCGCGGATCTTCGGCGACGCCTTGGCGGCCAGGCTGTCGTACTTGGCGTTGCCCAGCACATGGATCTTCTTCGCGGGCACCCCCATGGCCTCCGCCCGTTCGGCATCGGCCTGCGAAATGACCCCCATTTCATCCACCGCCGCCAGGACCTCCCGCCAGAAAAAGCGCGTCAGGACGAAGCGCCTGAAGGAGCGGGGCGAAATCCGGCCGTTCACCATGACCACGCGGATCCCCCGGTCCTTGCAGTGCCGGAGAAAATTCGGCCAAAGCTCCGTTTCGACGGGGATGAACAGATCGGGACGGACACGGTCGATGACGCGTCGCACCACGCATCCGAGATCGAGGGGATAGTAGATCGAGACCGTCGCGGCGGTGGCGATCCTGCGGGCCATCTCCTGGCCCGTTTCCGTGCTCGTGGACAGGACAATGCAGGCCGCCGGGAAATGCTCCCGGAGCGAGGCGATGATCGGCGCCGCCGCCGTGACCTCTCCGACGGAGACCGCATGCACCCAGATCCGCGGCGTCCCCTCCATCCGGGCAAACAGGTCCGGACGGATCAGACCGAATTTCGGGCCGATGCTCCGGCGGTACTTTCCCCGAAAGAGGATTTTCGCCCCGTAGTAGGGCACGGCGAAGACCGCCGCGAGGACGAGGACCAGATTGTACAGGGGGTACAGCATCTTCGTGCTCCCCGGGAAGCCGTTCGCCCGGTTCAAATCGCGGGGATCATGGCCCTTTTGGCCCCGTCTGTCAAGAACATTCCCGCCCGGGCCGGAGGCGGGTCCCCGGGCGGCCCGCACGGAGGGCCGGTTGACAGCGATGGGATAATCCTGTATGGAGCAGGCATGAAAAAGATCGCCCCTTCCATCCTGTCCGCGGACGGCAGCCGCCTGGCGGAAGAGATCCGCGCCGTGGAGGCGGCGGGGGCCGACTGGATCCACGTGGACGTCATGGACGGCCACTTCGTTCCAAACCTCACCCTGGGACCGGCCATGGTCGCCGCCATCCGGAAGGTCACGACCCTGCCCCTCGACGTCCACCTGATGATCGAAGCGCCCGAGCGTTTCATCCCGGAGTTCGCCCGGGCGGGCAGCGACTGGATCACGGTCCACGTGGAGGCGGCGCACCATCTGCACCGGACGATTGGGCTCATCCGCGAGGCGGGTTGCCGCGCCGGCGTATCGCTCAATCCCGCGACGCCCCTCGTTCAGGTGGAGGAAATCCTCCCGGATCTCGACCTGGTGCTGGTCATGTCGGTCAACCCCGGCTTCGGAGGCCAGCGGTTCATCGACGGCGCCCTGTCCAGGATCCGCCGGGCCAAAGAGATGATCGCGGCCACCGCACCCCGGGTCCTCCTGGAGGTGGACGGCGGCGTCACGGTGGACAACATCGGCGCGATCGCCCAGGCCGGGGCGGACGTCCTCGTCGCCGGGGCGGCGATCTTCGGCAGCCCCGACTACGCGGGGACGATCGCCGCCATGAAGGCCCGCGTCGCCTGATCGGGACATCGCCTTGAGGCCAGCACCCGTTCCCGTCACCCCCGCATCCAGGCCCGCGCCCCTGCCGTCCCCGCGAAAGCGGGAAGCCAAAAGTCCTAGACAGGGATGCCCGCTTGCGCGGGCCTCAAAAAGCGATCCTTGACCTTTTGCGAACACATCCTGGGTTGGAAGGGAAACGGCCGATGAAATACCGCGTGATTCAATGGGCGACGGGCTCCATGGGGAAAACGTGCCTGAGGGCCGTGATCGACCATCCCGATCTGGAACTCGCGGGGCTTTACGTCTACAGCGACCGGAAAGTCGGCCGTGACGCGGGCGAGATCGCCCGGCGGGCGCCGACGGGCGTCATCGCGACGAACCGGATCGAGGATATCCTGGCCCTGGAGGCCGACGTGGTCATCCACGCCCCGCGCATTCAGTTTCCCTATCGCCACCACAACGCGGACATGTGCCGCCTGCTGGCCTCGGGGAAGAACGTCATTACGATCAACGGGCACGGGTTCCCCGCCTATCACGGCCCCGCCTATGCCGCCGAGTTCGAGCGGGCCTGCGCCCGGGGGAACGCGTCCCTGTTCAGCACCGGCCTCAATCCCGGGTTCGTCGTCGAGAAGATCGCCACCGCGGCCACCGGGATCTGTCTTTCGCTGGACTCCATCCAGGTGCAGGAGGTTTTCGACATCAGCGGCGCGCCGGATCATGACTACGTGTTCAACGTCTGCGGGTTCGGTTCCGATCCGGACCGGTTCGATCTGACGGGGAAGGGGCCGGTGGCGGAACTCATCACCGGGATGTACGCCGAGGTGCTCGCCCTGCTCGTCCACCGCCTGGGGATGACCCTCGATCGCGTGGAGCCCGACCACAGCGTCCTCCCGGCGCCGGCGGACATTCAGGGGAGGGCGGGCGTCGTCCGCGCCGGCGCCGTCGCCGCGACCT
>DIKL01000103.1 GCA_002424545.1 Syntrophaceae bacterium UBA5619 | reverse complement strand
CCAAAAGTTGGTGGTGGATTATGGTTGATAATTGCTCTTGACGTTCTGATGGGAATGCCATAGAAATGATACATGAAGATTTATCCTCAGGGAGGTAGAAGAACGTGGACGCAAAAAGATATGAATTGAATGTCCAGTTGGCGCAGATGCTCAAGGGCGGCGTCATCATGGACGTGACCAATGTGGAACAGGCGAAGATCGCCGAGGAGGCGGGCGCCGTGGCCGTCATGGCCCTGGAAAGGGTACCGGCGGACATCCGTAGAGACGGCGGGGTCGCGCGCATGTCGGATCCGGCGATGATCGCGGAGATCAAGAAGGCCGTTTCCATCCCGGTCATGGCGAAGGCCCGAATCGGCCATTTTGTCGAAGCCCAGATCATCGAGGCGCTGAAGATCGATTATATCGACGAGAGCGAAGTCCTGACCCCGGCGGATGAAGAGTGCCACATCGACAAAACCCGTTTTTCCATTCCGTTCGTCTGCGGCGCGCGGAATCTCGGCGAGGCGCTTCGCCGGATTGCCGAGGGTGCGGCGATGATCCGAACCAAGGGCGAGGCCGGGACCGGCAACGTCGTCGAGGCGGTCCGCCACATGCGGACGATGAACCGCGAGATCCGCCAGCTTGCGGGCATGCCGGTGGAAGAGGTTACCGGTTTCGCCAAGGCAAACGGCATCCCTTATGAGTTGGCCCTCAAGGTGAAAGAGCTGGGCCGCCTGCCGGTCGTCAATTTTGCCGCGGGCGGAATCGCGACGCCGGCCGATGCGGCGCTGATGATGCAACTGGGCTGTGACGGGGTTTTTGTCGGTTCGGGGATCTTCAAATCGGCAACCCCTGCCGTCCGCGCGCAGGCGATCGTCAAGGCGACGGCCTATTTCAACGACCCGGTCAAGGTTCTCGAGGCCTCCATGGGCCTCGGCCAGGCGATGCCGGGCCTGGAGATCTCCGCCATTCCGGAGGAACAGCTTCTGGCCAAACGCGGCTGGTAAGGGGCTCGCGGGACGGTATCGATGAATCGCATGGAACGGAAGCTCCCCGACGCCGCAGGCAAGAGGATCGGCGTGCTGGATCTTCAAGGGGATGTCTGCGAGCACCTGGATCACCTGACGCGCCTCAACGTCGCGGCCGGACCGGTCAAGCAGGCAAAGGATTTCGAGGGCCTTGCCGGACTGATCCTGCCCGGCGGCGAGAGCACCTGCCTGGCGCGGCTTCTCCGCGCTTTTGAAATCGACGAGATCATCATTCGGAAATTCCGGGGAGGGATGAAGCTCTGGGGAACCTGCGCGGGGGCGATTCTGCTTGCAAAATCGCTTGTGGGGGAGGCCCCGCACCTCGGTCTGATCGACATCGAGGTCGAGAGAAACGGCTTCGGAAGCCAGTTGGACAGCTTCGCCTGCATGGCCTCCATTCCGAAGGTCTCCCCGATGCCCATCCCGCTCACGTTCATCCGCGCCCCCAAGATCGTCCACGTCGGAAAAGGAGTGGAAGTCCTCCTCGAAATGGGAGATTTTATCGCGGCCGCGGAATCAGCGGATGTTCTGGTGACCGTCTTTCATCCGGAATTGACCCCCTCGTTGGCATTTCACCGTTATTTTGCCGCCAAATGCGGCCTTTCGACCGCTGAGGGAGAAATAGTTGCAACGGATTGGGACCGAACCAGTTGGATGAAGTTCGCGCGGATCAACGCCGGGGAAAGCGGGCCGTGCCCGCTTGGAGACGTTGCCGGGGCTGGGCGTTCCAGGTGACGATCCTGAACGGATTTCGGAAGAAACATCGGTGAGGCGCCGCCCGGATAGGGAAACCGGGCTTGATCCTCCTTATTTCATCAGCTCGATCCGCCGGCTGACGGCGGTCGCCCTGGCGGCATCTCCCGCCGCTTCGTACCAGGACTTTGAACGTTCGAGCCAGGCGAGCAACGCCGTTTTCCAGCCGTTTTGGGAGGCGGTCTCCACGGCGGTCTGCAGAATCGCGTCGTTTTCCAGATGATGGCGGACGGCAATGCCTGCGGCGATCAAACGGGAGAGCGGATCTTCAATCGCCGCGATTGCGGCGGTCGCCGTTGCAAAATCCCCGCGCCGGAACGCCGTCCAGAACGGACCATAGGGTTCAGGCAGCAGGGAAACCTCTGCATCCGCCGTGTTCCCCTGAAGGAACAGATAAAAGTTACGGTTCGCGGGGGCCGGTTGCGCGGCCTCGATCTGCGGGTAATCCCCCGCCTCTAGGTCCGCCAGGATCGCGACCTGCAACGCCATCCGCGTCAGCCATGCCTTTCCCAGCAGATCGATGTCCCCGCTTTTCTTGATTTCTTCGACGGCATTCCGAAAAGGGATTTCCGCAACGGACGGCGCGCGTCCGGTCAGAAAATCCCGCTTGAATGTCTCCAAATGCCTGTGACCCGTTTCGATCCAGGCCGGTGCGGGCCTGGAGCCGCAGCCTGCCAGCAGAAGGATCAGAAAGAGAAGGCAGAATCGCATCTTCATGGCAGTTTGATCTCCGGTTGGGTTTTGAACGGGATTTTCCGATCAATCTCGTTGGCCAGGTTGCGGATCGTCATGATCGTCTCATCCAGCTCGTTGCGGAGCCCCTTCAAATTCTTCGTGGAATCGACCGCCTCGGCGCTCACCTTGTTGATGTTGTCGAAGGTGGTGTCGATCTTCGCCAGTTTCATCAGCAGGTCGCGCAGGATGTTCCGGAACTGCGGCTGCACGCCGTCTTGTCCGTAGAGCTCCTCATCCGTTTTACCGGCCATCGCGTCAATCCGTTGGAGAATTCCATCCACCCGGGCGGTGATCTCCTTGATTTTCCTCAGGGACTCGTGGATCGCCTTGATGCTTTCCGGATCGCCGATGGCGATCTCCAGCAGAGAATCCCGCTTGGAAAAACGGGCGATCAACGTCTCCGTTTCCCGGAGAATCCGGTTCACGTCCCCTTCCGGATCGTCAAGTTTTGCGGTGATCCCTTCAATATTGGCCATGATCCGGTCCGCCTTTTCGATGATCGGCTGCGCCCGTTTGATGATTTCATTAATATCATTGGATTCGGTCAATTCCGGGATTGCCTGCGGCGATAGGGGTCGATCGCCGAGGTCGCTCGTCTGTACGACGATCCTTGGTATCCCGATCAACGGTTTGTCCAGGATGAACTTGCTGTTTGCCCGGATCATTCGGATATGACGCTCCGGGATCTTGATCTGGATCAGGACGGTGCCCTGATCATTGAGTTCCAGCGAGCTGACCTTGCCGATCGTGAAGCCCCAGACGGCGACCGGCATTCCCACGGTCAGGTTTTCTCCGGTCTTCGAGGAGAGGGTATAGGTATGGACTATGGAAAAAACATCTTTCCTGTAGGCCACATACGTGATCGAGGCCAGGATCAGGATCGTGAGGATCGTGATGAAAAGGCCTACCTTGAATTCAATTCTCTGCGCCATCACTTGTCTCGTATTGTTCTTTTTCCCGACTATAATCAAAAATATGGACTTCTGCAATCAGATCATCGATTTTTTGGAGGGCCTCCGTGAAGAATCGGCCGCCGGGGCGAGCCGGCAGGAGCCGGAAGGGCCTGTCCAGACAGACAATCGCATCCCGGACCATCGCTGCCCTGATGAACATGACGTAAAAGCGCTCCTCCTCCGTCAGGAAAGGATTTCGTTTCTCGGCAATCGACGTCATGCCGAAGCGTTCCAGCAGATCGATGACCAATGCCCGCGACTCCTCCCCGGGCAAATTCTCATGGTATTGACGGATCAGGGCGATATTGCTCCAGACCGGCAGATTTGAAATCAGTGGGACTTTCGTTGAAACCAGGCCCACATTCAGCCGGTGATCCGTGAGAAACGCCTGCAAGGTCTTTTTCAGGGTCTCTTCGTTTTCGAAGAGCCTCAGATGAATCTTATGATCGATGACAGCACCTCGATGATGATGATGGCCAGAAAAACCGTAACCATCCCGTTTAACACCGAAACCGGAATGCTCGTCAGTTCCCGCGTGGCGCGCAATCCGAAACCGATCGGGATCATTGTGATGAAAAACCCGAAGGTTGCGCACTTGATCAGCAGTACGATGATGTCGAAGATATCTGCGGCAGTCAACAGGGTGTCGAAATAGGCGTCCACGCCGGTCCCGAAAATGAGGCCGGAGACGATGAGTCCGACGGAGAGAACGACCAGCGCGAAAACGCTGGTCAGGAAAATCATGGAAAGCATCCCGCTGAGAATCCGCGGAACGAATAGATAGTGGAGCAAATCGATCCGGAAGTGTTCGAGGGTGTCGAGTTCCCGGTTGACCTTCATCACGGCGATTTCGGCGTTGATCGCCGCGCTGGAACGGAGCGCGAGGAGCAGCACGGTCACGAAGGGGGCCAGTTCCGTCACGACGAATCCCATCAACAGCCGTCCCAAATAGTCCGTCAGTCCGAGATTCTTGATCACCTGAAATGCCATGCCGTTGATCAGGGAGCCGAAAACGGCCGCAACGGAGAGAAACAGCGGCAGGATCTGGACCGAGGTGAAGTAGAACTGATGGATGAACACCGTGCGGGAGGCGCTGTTGTAAGTCCGGCGGTCGAAAATGCTCAGGAAGACCCCCGCTGCGAAAGCAAGCGTGCCGAGCAGCGAAGACGTTGCCCGCATAGCGGTCCTGCCGATGTGTTCGATCATCTCGACCATAGCGCAAACCATAGTTTTGATTCCCGAAGAACGCGGAGGCGATTCTTTCCCCGTTCGCCGCGCGCCGGACCGGAGAACCAGGCGAAGTCCGATAGGAAACACAGCGGTGATTCAGGAACGGCTTTTTTGTAACACAGGAATCCCCCGTCTGCAAATGAGATTCCCTGAAGGAATTTCTTTTTTTTACGAATCCTGCTATAGAGCTTCGCAAATACTCATCAGGAGCAGGCTATGAAAATCGTGCGTTTTTTAACCGAAGAGGGGAAGATCTGTTTGGGAAGTCTCGATCAGGATCGTCCGGGAGAAGCACGAATCATCGGGGGGGATCTGTTCGGGAACCTCGAACCGAACGGGAAGACGGCCCGGATCGGCCATCTCCTTTCTCCGGTGAATCCCCCCAACATTCTGGCCGTCGGACTCAATTACGGTCATCATGCGGAAGAAACGAACATCAGACGGCCGAAGAGGCCCGTCATATTCATCAAGGCAACCACCAGCGTCATTGGGCCGGACGAGATGATTCTGCTGCCATGGGTCGGTCCGGATCAGGTCGATTACGAGGCGGAGCTTGCCGTGATCATCGGCCGCAAGGCAAAAAACGTCAAGCGCGAGGAGGCCCTCGGGTATGTCCTGGGGTATGCCTGCGCCAACGATGTGAGCGCGCGCGACTGGCAGATCGAAAAGCAGAAAAAGCAGTGGTCCAGAGGCAAGAGCTTCGATACCTTCTGTCCCCTCGGTCCCTGCCTGGTCACCCGGGATGAGATTCCGGATCCGAACCGTCTCGCCATCCGGGCGATCCTCAACGGTCGGGTCATGCAGGACTCCAACACCTCGGACATGATTTTCGATGTACAAACGCTGGTCAGCGATCTGAGCCAATCCCTGACGCTGCTTCCGGGGACGGTCATACTGACCGGGACCCCCGGGGGAGTCGGGTTTACCAGAACACCGCCGGTATTCCTGAGGGACGGAGATCTGATCACCATCGAAATCGAAGGGATCGGGAGCTTGGCAAATCGGGTCGAAAAAGAGGGCAATACCGGGGTGTCGGAGGATTGACAAAGTTCACGGGACGTATATATTACAACCGATTGGATTCAGGTTCCATGATTTCCAACTTGCAAGAGGACGGAAAAAAACCGGCCTGTCCCGCGAAGGTTCGGGAAATCGGAGAAAGCGAAAACTTGTTTAATCAGAGAAAATCAAGGCTGTCCTTGGTCAAGCATGACGGCAGCCATCGTTTGGGAGGGAGACAATGAAAATGGCAACAAAGGGGAGAAAGACCTTTATTATGTTTCTTTTGGCGTTTCTGATCGGTTTTTTCGTCATTTCGGTGGCTGAGGTTCTCCGCTCGTCCTTTGCGCCGTCCGGCCCGGGGCCCGATGTGCAGGTCGCTTCCGCCGTTTCGACCTTGGATGTGCCGCGGGCGCCGGTCTCGTTTGCGGATCTGGCCGAAAAGCTCAAACCTGCCGTCGTAAACATCAGTACGACCAAGACGGTCCGCAGTGGCGGATTTCGCTCACCTTTCGGTCAGGGATCGCCTTTCGGTCGTAATTTCGGCGGGGATGATTTCTTCGAACGTTTTTTCGGAGACATTCCGCAGCGTCAATTCAAGCAAAGAAGCCTCGGCTCCGGGTTCATCATCAGCGATGACGGCTACATCTTTACGAACAACCATGTCGTGGAACAGGCGGACAAGATTCTTGTGAAACTTTCCGACGGCAAGGAATATGAAGCGAAGGTGATCGGCAAGGATGCCAAGACCGATATCGCGTTGATCAAGATCAAGGCAAATGGCAGTCTGCCGGTTGTGGAAACGGGGGATTCCGATAAGCTGAGGGTGGGAGATTGGGTCATGGCGATCGGAAATCCCTTCGGCCTGGAGCAGACCGTCACGGCTGGGATTGTCAGCGCAAAGGGCCGCGTGATCGGTGCGGGGCCCTATGACAACTTTATCCAGACCGACGCCTCGATCAACCCGGGAAACAGCGGCGGGCCGCTCTTCAGTATGGACGGCAAGGTGATCGGGATCAACACCGCGATCGTCGCGCAGGGGCAGGGTATCGGCTTTGCGATCCCGATCAACATGGCCAAGACGATTCTTCCGGACCTGAAGGCCAAGGGGAAGGTGATCCGCGGGTGGCTGGGGGTCTCCGTTCAGGACATCAGCGAGGAAATCGCCCAGAGCATGAAGCTGAAGGACAAGAGCGGTGCATTGATTTCCGATGTTTTTAAAGACGATCCGGCCGACAAGGCGGGGCTCAAAGCCGGAGATGTGGTCACCGAAATCAACGGCAAGTTGGTCAAAGACACACATGAATTGCTGCTGATGATTGCGGGATTCCGTGTCGGCGAAACGATCAAAGTCAAGATCATTCGCGACGGTCAGGAAAAGGTGATCTCGATCACGATCGCGGAAAGGACCGACAAAGCGGAGTTGGCGTCCGCTCAACAGTCCGGCGAGGCGTTCGGCATGACGGTCCAGGAAATTACACCGGAAATCGCCAAGCACCTCGGGCTTGCGTCCGCCAAGGGGCTCATCGTCGTCGATGTTCAGGAGGGGAGTGTTGCCGAGGAGGTGGGGATTCAGCCGCAGGACATCATTCTCCAGGTGAACAAGGTCAAGACCGCAACCCTGAAGGAGTATCAACGGGAAATCGCGAAAGCGGGAGAAAAGGGGAGTATTCTCCTTTTGATCAAACGGGGCAAGACGACCTTCTTTGTTCCTCTGATGAAATGAGAAAATCGGGGAACATTGAAAACCGCCCGGAAGATCTGCTGAAAATATATGTGATTCTGAATGAGTATTTCGGGGATCTCCGGTGGTGGCCGGCCGACGGACCCTTCGAGGTGATGGTCGGGGCGATCCTCACCCAGAACACGGCCTGGGCAAATGTCGAAAAGGCAATCAAGGCGCTGCGGGGGAACCGGCTTCTCACCCCGGCAGCGCTTTTTCATATCCCGGAAGGTGAATTGGCGGGGATCATCCGTCCCTCCGGCTACTATCATCTGAAAGCGGGAAGGCTGAAATCCTTTGTCCGGTTCTTCCTGGAAGAGTATTCCGGAAGCGAAGCGGCCATGAAGGTTGAACCGATTTCGATTCTTCGCGATAAACTGCTCGGCGTCCGAGGCGTAGGACCGGAAACCGCCGACAGTATTCTTCTGTATGCCTGTCAAAAGCCTGTCTTCGTCTGTGATGCCTATACGAAGCGGATTCTTCTCCGGCACGGCATGATCGGAGAGGATGCCGGCTACGCCGAGATTCAGGCGCTGTTCATGAATCATCTGCCGCCCGATACTTCCCTCTTCGGTCAGTATCACGCGCTGATCGTAAACACCGGAAAGATGTTCTGCCGCAAGGAGCCGCGCTGCGGGGCCTGTCCGCTTGCGGGGTTGCAGGCCGCGAGCAGGCCGTCGTTGCTCCGCAGGAAGGCGGTTCACCCATGAAGCTGAAGGACTACGCCGGGATCATTCACCTGCATTCGGCCTATTCGTTTGACGGTCGTGCTTCGATTCCGGAAATCCTTGCCGCGGCACGAAAATGCGGCGTCGATGTCCTTTTACTGACGGACCACTCCACCCTTCGGGCGAGAGAAGAAGGGTTGGAAGGATGGCGGGACGGCGTTCTGTTGATCGTTGGAGAAGAGATTGCGCCGCGCTTCAACCACTACCTCGCGTTTGGCTTACCCAAGGCGGTTGCCTGCGCGGAAAAGGATCCAGGTCTTCCCCCGCAGGAGTACATCGACCGGGTGCGGGACGGAGGAGGGGTAGGTTTCATCGCCCATCCGGATCACCAGGGGACCGCGATGTTTCACGTGAAACATTACCCTTGGAACGACTGGACCGTTGGAGGCTACACGGGCCTGGGCATCTGGGATTTCATGACGGACTGGCAGAACGGCCTTTCCGGCCGGATCAGGGCTGTTCTGAGTTATCTCTGTCCCGCCCTTTTCCTGCGGGGGCCGTCTGCCGCCACCCTGGAACGCTGGGACCGTCTCACCCGGGAGCGCCGCGTTGTCGGAATCGGGGAGCTGGACAACCACGACAGCCTGAGGCATTTCCTGAAAATTCCGATCCGCGTATTTCCCTTTCACCGGGTTTTCGATCTTATTCGGACGCACATCCTGCTCGAAGAGCCTCTTTCCGGAGAGAGCCGGGCCGACATCGCCGCGATTCTGACCGCCGTGAGAAACGGCCGCCTCTATGTTTCCCTCGATCGTTACCGAACGGCGACCGGATTCTCTTTAACCATTGCCGAGGGGGGCAGAGAGGGCACGATGGGTGATGAGTTTGTTCTCCGCCGTTCCGCGGAACTTCGGGTTTCATTGCCGGAGAGGGCGCGGATTCGTTTGATCCAAAACGGAAACGTGTTGCGCAGGCAGACCGCGAAGGAACTTTTCGTGACCCTTTGTGAACCGGGTGTTTATCGTGTTGAGGCCGACCTGAAAGCTTTCAGACGGTATCGTCCCTGGATTTGGTCCAACCCGATCTACGTAAACCGGAAATGAAGGGACGGATATACAAATCCGGTAATTTGAATTTTGCTTTGCAGGGACGAGGGATTCATAATGGATGTTTTCCAAGAAACGAATCATGACCAAGTGGTCCTTGGCACCAGATAGTCATTGGGCTTGACACGACCGCACGTCAATATTATAGTTCCACCATACAGATCTAAGGTTTTTTTGATGACAAGGTCTCAAACCAGCATCTTCTTTGTGATGCGTTTACGGAAGGAGAGACATCATGACAGACCTTATGAAGGATGGGCCTATCCACCCCGTCAAATTTCAGGACAATACGTTCAGGGATGGTCATCAGTCCATCTACGCGACCCGAATGCGTACGGAGGATATGATCCCGATCGCCGAGGAGATGGATCAGATGGGCTTCTGGGCGATGGAAGTCTGGGGAGGTGCAACCTTTGACACGATGCACCGCTTCCTCGGCGAAGACCCCTGGGAAAGACCGAAGATCCTCAAGAAATACATCAAGAAAACCCCTTTCACCATGCTGCTTCGGGGGCAGAACCTGGTCGGCTACCGCAATTATGCCGACGACGTCGTCCGGGCCTTTGTGGACAAAGCCTGCGAAGTCGGCATCGACATTTTTCGAGTATTCGACGCGCTGAACGACATCCGGAACTTCGAAACCTGTGTGGAGCGGATCAAGGCCAACAAGAAACATTTCGAGGGCGCGATCTGTTATTCCCTGACCGAGCCCCACATGGGCGGCGACGTCTTCAATATGGAATACTACAAGAAGATGGCCAAGTCGCTCGAGGCGATGGGCGCCGACAGCATCGTCATCAAGGATATGGCCGGGATCATTGCCCCGTACGACAGCTATGATCTGTTCACCGAACTGAAGAAGATCATCAAAGTCCCACTGCATCTCCACACCCACTACACCAGCGGCATGGCCTCCATGAGCTATCTCAAGGCGATTGAAGCCGGCGTCGACATTGTCGATACCTGCCTGGCGCCCTATGCCCTTCGGACCTCGATGCCCGCCATCGAACCGCTGGTCGTCACCCTGCAGGGAACCAAGCGCGATTCGGGTCTGAATGTCCGCAAGCTGATCAAACTGGGCGAGCACCTCGAAAAAATCGCTCCCAAGTACCAGAAGCACCTGGCGACAAACAAGCTTTCCATGATCGACGCAGGGGTGCTCGCGCACCAGATTCCCGGCGGAATGATCTCGAATCTGGTCAGCCAGCTCAAGGAGATGAATGCGCTGGATCGTCTGGACGAGGTCCATGCCGAAATCCCCAGGACGCGCAGGGAGGCGGGCACGCCGCCCCTGGTCACGCCAACCTCGCAGATCGTCGGCGTGCAGGCGGTCATGAACGTGGTCGCCGGCCGTTACAAAATGGTGAACAACCAGTTTGCGGACCTGATCTATGGGCTCTACGGCAAGACCCCGACCTCGATCGATCCTGAAGTTCAGAAGGTGGTGCTGAAGAGACACAAGCGCGGCCAGACCCCGATCACCGGCCGGCCCGCCGATTACCTCGAGCCGGAACTGGCCGAAGACAAGAAGAAGATCGGCGATCTCGCCAAAACGGAAGAGGATCTGCTGGTATACGCCCTCTACCCGGCCACCGGCGAGCAGTACCTGAAGTGGAAGTACGGCATCGAGCCCCTGCCGGAGAGCGTGAAGCCGACCGCGGCCCCGGAAGCGGTCAAGGGAAAGTAGGTTTTCAGGGCTGAATCATCCGCAAGCCAAACACGGCGACATCAACAGGGGTGCACCCGAGGGGTGCGCCCCTGTTTCATGGAAACACTTTCCATCCCGGATATCTTTTTTATCGATATTCCAAACCCGGCCGTCTTTCGATCTACGCCAGCATGCCGCCGTCCACCGTCAGGCAGATTCCCGTCGTGTAGGAGGCGGCGTCGGAAACGAGATAGAGGACCGCGCCGGCCATCTCCTCCGGCCTTGCCAGTCTTCCCATCGGGATCATCGGCAGGATCATCTTCAGGATATCCGGGTTCTGCGTCAGCGCCGCGGTGAATTTGGTGTCCGTCAGCCCCGGCAGCAGGGCGTTCACGCGGATATGATCGGGCGCGAGCTCCTTGGCAAAGGACTTCGTCATCGAGATGATCCCCGCCTTGGTGATCGAGTAGATCCCTTGGGTGGGCGCCGGCCGGACGCCGTTCACCGAGGCGACGTTCACAATGGCGCCACCCCCTGATTTTTGCATCCATCTTGCCGCGTGCTGGCTCATGAAGAAATAGCCCTTCAGGTTCACGTCGAAGGTCTTGTCCCATGCCTTCTCGTCGGCGTTCAGTACGTCGCCGAAAAAAGGGTTTGTCCCGGCGTTGTTGACCAGGATATCCAAACGGGGATAACGGCCCGTGATCTCCCGGAACAGGGCTTGAATTTGCTCCATTTCGCCTGTATGGCAGACGATGGATTCCGCCTCTCCCCCCGACCTTACGATCTCTCCCTCGACGCGCCGGAGGCCCTCCAATTTTCGGCTGGTCAGGATCACTTTGGCGCCGTGGGCCGCCAGTGTCTTCGCGATCGCCTCACCGATCCCGCGGCTTGCACCGGTGACCAGGGCTGTTTTCCCATGCAGATCAAAAAGATCCATCGTCCTCCTCCTGTTGCCATTATGCCGTTTCCCGCAGGTTGTTCACGTCGTTTTTTGGGTGCTATTTTTACTGAACACGTCCGGATCCCCGCCGCTCATGCCGGCGAGGTGTTTGACCAATTTTTTACGGGATTCGATATCGTACTGGGTCGTGATCGCGATCTGCTCCATGATCGGTGACCCGCCGCCGTGGTAATTGCCGACATTCACAATGCCGCCGGTTGCCGAGCAGAGCGCGTCGCCCAGAAATCTCCAGAACTGGGCCTGGTCCTCGACGGACATCTTCGGATTCCGCTTGGTGTATTTCAGCAGCGCCTCCGCGGTCTCCGGGTTCTTGAAATCGTTCTCGTGGGGGAACGTCGCCACAACGCCGCCGGCAATATCGCAGAGGATCTCCGCCTCTCGCCAGACCGCCTCGCCCGACAGGCAGCGGCCGACGTTGCAGTAGATCGAATGCGGAATGTAGGAGCCGGGACCGAACGGCACGAAACCCAGGCCCGGGATATAGACCTCCGGCTTTCCCAGATCGGATGCGGTATATCCGGCCGCGTACCCCAGCTCGGCGGTCATAATGATTTCCGCCAATTTTTCGCGAACATGGGATTCCTTGTGGATGTTGTTCACTTCAGCGGCCAGGGCGGCCGTCCCCAGGATGATGTCGCCGATCGCCGGTTTGCAGCCCGAATAGGAATGGCGGTGAAACAGCGCGAACAGCAGGGCCAATATGCCGCCGTGCAGATGTTCGCCGGCCAGAAAGACCCTCTCCCAGGGGATGAAACAATGATCAAAAATCAGGTAGGAGTCGGTGGCCCCCGGCACGAATCCGCGCTTGAAATGATTTCTCGGCCTCAGGTTGTGGACCGTGACGACCTGCTTCAATCCGTCCCAGTCTCCCGGAACCGCGAATGCCACGGCGTAATCCTTGTCTTCGCTGCGCAGCGCCCGGGTGGGCAGCACCAGGATCTCGTCCGCCACCGAGGCCTCTGAAATATGCAGTTTGCATCCCTCGACGACAATTCCGTCTTTCAGCCGCTCCTTGATTCGCACATACGCGCCGGGGTTCGGCTGGTCGGCGGGTCGGAGCATCCGGTCCCCCTTCACGTCCGTCTGAGCGCAGCAGCCGACCAGATCCTCTTTCTGGAAACGGGTCAGCCACTTCTTGAAATTTTCGTGGTAACAGGTGGCCCCGGGATTGACCTTGTCCGCCTCGTAGGAAACGTTGTAAATGGCGTTTGCCGCGTCGATTCCCATGCAGCGCTGGATGCAGCCTCCCACCTTGCGGCAGAGCATCCGGGTCATGTCCTGTTTCCGATGCAGGTCTTCCTTGTTCTGATGGATATGGTTGAAACGGTTGATGCGCTCGCCCGTCAGGTGAGAAATCGCCGTGCACAGATCCTGGTTTTCCGGTTTGGCCGCTTCATCATAGGTGAGCCCGATGGTATTGAGGCAGTCCGTCTGAAGCTCGTCGGTTCGGTCGATCAAGCGGCCGTCGTAGTACAAGTTCCGTTTCATTTTGGAGAGGTCCTGGATGTAGTCCTGTTTTGTTCTCATGGCGTTGCTCCCTTCTCAGTGTCGTTTGAGTTGACGATCCTGTGCAAACAGGGCGGGATTGCCTCTATTTCCGGTAGCTTCCGAGATTCGCCAGCATGACGCTCCCCGGGCTGATGACCGAGGGATCGACCGCGACGTTGATGCAGGCGGTCTTCCCCGAGGCGAAGGCCGCCTGCAGCGCCGGCCGGATCTCTTCCGGCCGTTCGACCGCGATGCCGAAGCCCCCCAGGTCTTCCACCAGACGCTGGTATTCCACCCGGCCCAGACAGGTGCCGTCGGCGATGCAATGGCCCATCCGGAGGGTCTGGCTGTGGGCGATCATTCCCCAGCTCTCATCGTTGGCGATGACGACCACAATCGGCAGCCCCTTGCGGATCGCCGTGTGGAACTCCATGAAATTGAAACCGACGGAGCCGTCACCGATGACCAGAAGGACGCGGCTCTCCGGATGGCGGAGCTTTGCCGCGTTGGCGTAGGGAATTCCGACGGCAAGGCAGCCATAGAGACCGGAGTCGAGATACCGCCCGCCGGCCCGGACCGTCCGCGTCATTCCCATCCAGACCTGGGTATCGCCGCCGTCGGCAATGACGATGTCCTCCTCCCGATCCATGAATGTATCGATCTCACGGGCGAGGCGGAGCGGGTGGATCGGCACCGTTTCGCTTGTCCAAAGCGGCTGTGTTCCAGCCTTTCCATCGGCATCGGCCTTGCGGAGCGTCTCCAGCCAGCCCTGAAAACCGGTCCGAAAAGCCTCCCCGCTCCGCTGCTCCTCGACCAGGCGGTTCAGTTCGGTCAGAAGCGCCCGGACATCGCCGACGATCCCCAGATCCACGGAGCGGTTTCGACCGATCTCCTCCGCCTCGATATCGGCCTGGATGAATGTTGCGTCCTTCCGGAAGATGTCGCCGAAGAGGTAGAAGAGGCTGATCCGGCTTCCGAGAAAGAGAACCAGGTCGGCGGTTGCCAGCGCAGAAAAGGCAGCACCGGGACGAATCGCCAGCGAAGACTCGAAGCAGAGGGGGTGGGTGTCGGAAAGCGTTCCCCGACCGGAATTGCCTGTAAAAACGGGAATGCCCGTCCGTTCCGCGAATTCACGGAGCGCCTCCCCCGCATCGGCGTACCAGACGCCGCTGCCGGCGATGATCACCGGGGACTGTGCCTTCCGGAGCATCTCCAGGATCTTTTTGGCGCCGTCAGGGTCCATCGGCCGGGAGTCCACGTGGCTGCGCATCCGCTTTACCTTCTCCGGATCGACGGCTGCGTTGAGAACGTCGCAGGGAAGTTCGAGGTAAACCGGTCCCGGCCGGCCGGCCGCCGCGGTCCGGAACGCCAGATCGATGAATTCCGGAATCCGCTCCGCCAGCGGACAGACCCAGGCTTTTTTGACCATCGGCGCGATGACCGGCAGTTGCGTCATGTCCTGGAGGTCCAGTTTTTCGGTGCTTTCCAGACCGACGCAACCTGCAATCAGGATCAGCGGCGCGTTGGAGAGCCGGGCATTGGCGATCCCCGACAACGCGTTGGTAAACCCGGGACCGGCGGTGACCATTGCAACGGCCGGTTTCCGGGTCATCCGCGCCCAGGCCTCGGCCATAAAGACGGCGGCCTGTTCATGCCGGGTATCGAAGATCGTGACCGCCGATCCTTCCAGATACTGATAAATCGGCGTGATGTGCCCGCCGCTCAGTGAAAAAAGATATTCAACTCCCCGCTCGATGAGCGTCTCCGCGACCAATTTGCCGCCGATCACCTTCTCCATGTGTTCCTCCTGAATGATTTACAACTCCATGCACTGGCCGCCGTCGAGGTTGATCGCCTGCCCGGTAATATAACGGGCCTGCTCCGATGCGAGGAACGCGACCAACATTCCCGCGTCCTCCGGAAGACCGATCCGGCCCTGGGGAATTGTCTGGCACATCTCCCGCTCGCGTTCTTCGATCGTGCTGGCAAAAAAGGAGGCTTCAAGCCCGAAGCGCCACTGCTCCAAGTCGGTCCGGATCTGTCCCGGACAGATCGCATTCACCCGGATGTCGCGGCCGGCAAGCTCCTTGGCCATCGTCTTGGTCAGCATGATCACACCGGCTTTCGCCGCGGCATAGGCGCTGTTGAACAGCGGCGGCACCTTCCCGGCCCGGGAGGCCGTGTTGACGATGGCGCCGGGTTGGCCGAACATCAGCGGCAGGACGGCGCGGCTGACCCGAAAAACGGAAAAGAGATTCACATCCACCGTTCGGATCCATGCCGCCTCGTCGTACGAAAGGATGTCGGCGGGGACGCCGAACGAGGCGCCGGCATTGTTGATCAGAATGTGCACATGGCCGCACCGCGCCCGCAGCATTTCCGCCAGGGCGGCGATCGAGGAGGAATCGGTTACGTCCGCCTCCGCCGCGGACGCGTTTACGCCGAACCGCTTTCCCAGATCGGCGGCGATCGTCTCCATCTCCTCCCGGCTCCCGGTCCGGACGGGACCCGCCCGTTCCGGTGAACGGCCGAGATCGACGATCACGACATCGCAACCGCAGGCGCATAGTCTCTCCGCGATGGCATACCCGATGCCGGTCTTCTTTCCCGCTCCGGTGACCAGCGCCGTCTTTCCCTTCAAATCCTCATACATCGTTCACCTCATTTTTCCCGCGCGATGCAGGCCGCGCCGATCGCGCCGGCAACCTGGGCCTGGGGCGAGACAACGACCGGCATTCCAATCACCTTTTCCAGCGCCCGGACGACACCGATGTTTTGGGCCACCCCGCCCGTCATCAGAACGGGTGCGATCAGGCCGATCCGGTTTGCCATCGCCGAGACCCGGGAAGCGATCGCTTCGTGGATCCCGGCGATGATGTTCTCCCGCGTCTCCCCCTTCGCGATCAGCGAGATCACCTCCGACTCGGCGAAGACCGTGCAGAGGCTGCTGATCTTCGCCGGCTGCTCCGCCCGGAGGGAAAACGCCCCGAATTCATCCAGGTCCGCCTCCAATGCGCGCGCCATCACCTCGAGAAAACGCCCTGTCCCGGCGGCACATTTGTCGTTCATCGTGAAGTTGATGACCCGGCCCCCGTCATCCATGACGACGGCCTTGCTGTCCTGCCCGCCGATGTCGATTAACGACCGGACGGATGGATCGAGAAAGCGCGCCCCGGCGGCATGACACATGATCTCGGTGACGGCTCGATCGGCGAAGGAGGCGCTCTTCCGGCCGTATCCCGTGGCGACAATCCGGCCGATCTCCGCAGAGGCGAGGCCCAGCTTCGCAATCAGCTCCTCGAAAACCCGACGGCCGGCAACCTCGGCGTTGTAGCCGGTGAAGATCAGGTGTGTTCCCAGGAGTTCGTCGTTCCTCAGGACGGCGGCCTTTGCGGTGATGGAACCGATATCGATTCCGGCCGTCAGGCTCATATCGCCGAGGCCCCTCCGTCGACCATGAATGTCTGCCCGGTGATGTAGTCCGTGTGGCGGGAGGCGAGAAGCAGAACGATCGGAACCAGATCGGCCGTCTCGGCAATGCGACCCACCGGAATCGCCTTCACGATCTGTTCGCAGATCGCCGGGGTCGACCAGAAGGGTTTGCTGAAATCGGTGCGGACCATCCCCGGGGCGACGGCATTGACCTGGATGTTGCTTGCGGCCAGTTCGGCGGCCAGTACCTTCGTGAGCATCTCGACGCCGGCCTTGGCAATCCCGTAAATTCCCATCGCCGGCGCCGCCCTCGTTCCGGCAATCGATGATATATTAATGATTTTACCCTGTTTCCTCTCCCGCATGATGCGAGCCGCCTTCCGTGCACACAAAAAGGTTCCGGTCAAGTTTCCCTCGAGGATCTTGTTCCAGACGGGCAGATCCGTGTCCGTCACGGAGGCCGTCAGCAGGTTCATTCCGACGTTGTTGACGAGAACATCGAGGCCGCCGAAATGACGGACGGCACGGTCGAAGAGGTTTTCCACATCGCCCTCCCGGGCGATGTGGGCGGCGACGGCGAGGAGCCTGTCGCCCCCGTTCAACTTCTCCTCGGCGGCCTTGAGGTTCTCCTCCTTCCGGCCGCAGATGACGACCCTGGCCCCGTCCGCGAGGAAATTCCGGGCCAGATCGAGACCGATCCCCCGGCTCCCCCCCGTGACGACGACCACCTTCTCTTCCAGTCCATACGACATGCCGCTCATCGCTTTCCTCCCGTGATCCGTCCTGATTGCGTCCTCTCTCCGATGTCGTTGCGAAAAACCGCGATCGGATATACGCCCGCCGCTACGGGGAAACCGGGTGATCGAAATCCGCCGGAGATGGTCTGTTGAAAAATGATGATGGCGAACTATAGGCCAAATGAGAATCGGTGTCAACGATGACGACGCGGGACCGACGAAACACAAATCCCGCTCTTTACAGAAAGGGGATTCTATGCAATGGTGGCTCGCCGGTGACGGCGGGATAACGGTTTCCGAACGATTGCATCGGGAAGAGGAAGGCGATGCCGACAGTTTCCAGGGGGTTCTGGTGTCGGTGTTCGACGGACCGCCCGATGCAGCTGCATGACGGGGGACGCCCGTTCCGAAGAAGTCACAACACCACAAACCGCGAAGGAGAACGACAATGGCGCAACGCGCAAAGGTAACCATCCCTTATCTGAGGGAAAAGAAGGCCCAGGGAAAACACATCACGATGCTGACCGCGTATGATTTTCCGATCGCAACGATCGAAGACGAGATCGGCATTGATATCATCCTCTGCGGGGATTCGCTGGGGATGACCGTCTTCGGTTTTCACGGCACCAACCCGGTGACGATGGATCTGATGATCCCGCACTCGGCCGCGGTCAAACGCGGGGCGCCGAACAGCTTTGTGATCGGCGACATGCCCTTCATGTCCTACCAGGCATCGAACGAACTGGCCGTTCTCAACGCCGGCCGCTTCATCCAGGAAAGCGGCGTCGACGGGGTGAAACTGGAAGGCGGGGAGGAGATGGCCGATCGGGTCCGGGCCATCTGCCGTTCGGGCATCCCCGTCATGGGCCATCTCGGCCTGACGCCCCAGTCCGTATCGGCCCTGGGAGGGTTTAAGGCGCAGGGAAGGGATGCGGCCGGCGCACTCAAACTCATCAACGATGCCAAGCTCGTCGAAGAGGCGGGCGCCTTCAGCATCCTTCTGGAGGCGATCCCGCCGGAGATCGGCAAGATCATCACCCAACGCGCCGGGATCCCCATCATCGGCATTGGGGCGGGGCCTCACACGGACGGTCAGGTCCTGGTCGTTCATGACGCGCTGGGTTTCTTCAAGGGGCACAAGGCAAAATTCGTCAAGCAGTACTGCGATTTGAACGACGTCATCCGCAAGGCCCTGCAGGAATACCGGCAGGATGTGGAAACCGGGGGCTATCCGGCGGCGGAACACTGTTACGGCATTGACCCGGTGGTGCTTGCGGAGATCAACGGCAAACTCAGGTAGGCGTCTTCAAAGTCGACGGACCGGATGGTTATGGGCGTAAGAAAAATTCGTCTGAGATACGGTCAGGGGGAGGTGGCATTTTCCCTCCGCGACGAGCAGGTCTTCTTCGAGGTGGTCGGGAGGGAGTACCCGGCCATCGCCGATGTCCCGGGGGCGATCCGTTCCGCGCTGGAAAGACCGATCGATTCGCCGCCTCTCCAAGAGCTTCTTCGCCCCACGGACAAGGTGGCCATCACCGTCAGCGACATCACCCGGAGCTGGCAGCGTATGGATCTTGTCATGCCCCACCTCCTGGAGACCACGGCCCGCGCCGGCATTCCCGACGAAAATGTCAGCATCCTGGTCGTTGTGGGAAGCCACCGTCTCAACACCCGGGAGGAAATAGAACTGCTCTGCGGTAAGGAAGTCTGCCGGCGGTTGAACGTCGTGAACCACGACGCGCGGGATCTCGAGAACATGGTTTACCTCGGCAAAACGAGCCGGGGAACGGAAGTGTCGATCAACCGGGTCGTTGCCGAGGCCGACCGGATCATCCTGACCGGCGGGATCATTTACCATTACATGGTGGGGTACGGCGGCGGCCGAAAAAGCGTCATCCCCGGGTTCAGTTCGATCCGGACCATTCAGCAGAACCACCTCTGGGCGATGGGACGGGAACTGGGTTCCGGATCGAACCGCAATGCCCGATCGGGTAAGACCCGCGGCAATGAATGCCACGAAGACATGATGGAGATCGCCGGGTTTATTCAGCCCGATTTTATCGTCAACGTGGTGCCCAACGCCGACGGGGACTATGCCGGGATCTTTGCCGGCAACTGGGTTTCCGCCTGGCAGGAGGGGACGAAGCTGGTGGATGAGATCTACGGTGTCGAGATCCCCGGCACGGCCGATATCGTCATTGCCTCGGCGGGAGGGTTTCCCAAGGACATCAATCTCTACCAGGCCGGCAAGACGATGGACAACGCCTCCTACGCGGTCAAAAAGGGTGGTGTCGTAATCGTCGTCAGCGAATGTCCGGATATTCTGGAACCGCCGGAATTTCCCCAGTGGTTCCAGCATCCTTCGAACCTGGAGATGGAAAGGGCGCTGCGGGCGAATTTCACGATTCCGGGATGGGTGGCCTGGAAGGAGGTCGAGTGCGGCGAGATCGCCACGTACATCATGGTCACCCGACCCGAGAACGCCGATCTGGTGGGAAAGGCTGGCATCATGCCGGTCGCAACGATGGAAGAGGCCCTCGCTGAGGCCTACAAAAGATGCGGGACGAAGACGCCGCGGATCGCCCTGATGCCGCAGGGGGCAAACACCTTGCCGATTTTAAGGGCGAAACCGTGAAAATCAGTGTCCCTCCGTGGTCAGGGACAGGTTTTTTACATCACTCAATCACAAAGGAGGAAGGGCAATGAAAAAAGTTTTCATGTTGGTTTTTGCGGTGTTGATGGCGCTGGCCTTTACAGGAGTAGGGACGGGGGCGGCAGCGGAATACAAGGTCGTCTGGAAGCTGGCCTCTACCCAGAGTATGGATCACCCCTACATGGTCGGGGCGCAGAAGTTCGCCGACCTGATGAAGGAGAGGACCAACGGCCGTATCCAGACCAAACTCTATCCCAGCAACCAGTTGGGCAAGGGCGAGCGGGAGATGACCGAAGGGATCCAGCAGGGGGCGATCGACCTGCTGGTCACATCCACCGGCCCGCTGGGCGGGTTCAGCCCCTCCATCAACATCCTGGATTTCCCCTTCCTTTTTAGAGATTTCAAGCATGTGGACCTGGTCATGGACGGGCCGATCGGCCAGAAACTGCTCGATGACTTCAGCAAGGCCAACATCAAGGCCCTGGCCTTCTGGGAGAACGGGTTTCGCAACCTGACCAACGCCAAGGGGCCGGTCAAGAAGGTCGAGGACGGCAAGGGGCTCAAGATCCGGACCATGGAGAACAAGGTCCACCTGGCCGCCTGGAAGGCCGCGGGCCTCAATCCCACGCCGATGGCCTGGGGCGAGGTGTTCACGGCGCTGCAGCAGAAGGTCATCGACGGTCAGGAGAATCCGATCGCCGTCTACTACAGCGCCAAGCTGTGGGATGCCGGCCAGAAGTTCTTCTCCCTGAGCCAGCACGTCTACTCCCCCTCACCGTTCCTGATGAGCCCGAAGGCATTCAACGCCCTGCCCAAGGAAGACCAGCAGATCGTCGTGAAGACCGCCCTGGAGGTGGCCAAGTTCCAGCGCAAGGTCAACCGGGACGGTGAAGAGTTCAAACTCCAGGACATGGCCAAGAAGGGCGTGACCGTGACGCGCGACGTGGACAAAGAAAGCTTCAAGAAAGCGATGGCGCCTGTCTATGAGCAATTCAAAGATCAGTTCAGCAAGGCCGAAATCGAGACCATCATGAATGCGAAGTAATTCCGAGGGCGCCGGCGTGAACCGTCCGGTTATTCGTTGATTTCCCTGTCCCCGCGGCTCACAAAGGGCTGCGCCGCGGGGACAGATCGTTGCACCTATTGCTGATCGATACCCATTACGGAGCGGCGTCATGCGTGCACTGCAGCGGTTTAACAAAATCCTGGTGACGGTAGGCAGTTTGGGGACGATCCTGTTTATGGTCGTCATCGCCACCGTCGTTCCCTATGAAGTCATCGGGCGCTACGTATTCGAGAGGATGAGCATGTGGTCCGGCGAGGTTTCCACCTACTCCCTGGTCTGGGCCTCGATGCTGGGCGGCGCGGTGGGGCTGAAGAAGGGCTACATGATCAGCATGGACGCGGTTCTGGAATCGGTTCCCAAGAATGTCGCAAAAATTCTGAAATTCTTAAGTTATATCTGTGCGCTGATCTTCTTCGGGGCCATGTTCGGCTACGGCCTCTTTCAGACCCTGTACAACGCAAAACAGACCTCGCCGGCGATCGGTCTGGTGATGAGCTATCCCTATGCCGCGCTTCCGACCGGCTTTTTCATCATGTTCTTTCTGACGATGGAGGAGTTGTTGATCTTTTTGGGCTTCGGTCCGAAAGGAGCAGCGCAATGATCGTTTTCATTCTCACGTTTGTTGCGCTCCTGTGCATCTCCGCGCCGATCATCGTGGCGCTGGGCGGCTGTTCCCTGGTCTACGCGTTGCTCAGCGGCGGCATGCCGATCACCACCCTGGTCCAGACGGTCTTCGGCGGCCTGGCGACCTTTCCACTGCTCGCCATTCCGCTCTTCATGCTGGCGGGGAATCTCATGAACACGGGGGGGATCACGCAGGACCTTGTCCGCTTCGCCCGCCTGCTTCTGGGCCACATCCGCGGGGGGCTGGGCCATGCGACGATCCTGGCCTGCGCCATCTTTGCAGCGATCTCCGGCGCGGCGGTGGCCACGGCGGTGGCGATCGGCGTGGTGATGATCCCGGCCATGACCAAAGCCGGATACGACGAGGATGTCGCCGGTGCGCTGACCTGCACGGCATCCTGCATGGGGCCGATCATCCCGCCGAGCATTCCCTTCATCATCTATGGCGTTACGGCGAACGTCTCGATCGGCGGCCTCTTTCTCGGCGGGGTCTTCCCCGGCCTGCTGCTGGGGGGCGCCCTCATGGTCTACATGTACGTTGTGGCCGTTAAGCGCGACTACCCCCGAGATCGCCGGGCGCCTTTGAAAGAAGTTGTGGTCGCGACGTTCAAGGCGGTCCCCGCCCTCTTTATGCCTTTTCTGATCCTGGGCGGCATTCTGAGCGGCATGTTCACGCCCACCGAGGCGGCCGGCGTTGCGGTGGTCTACTCGCTCATCGTCGGGCTGTTCCTGTACCGGAGGCTGAACCTCAAAAACCTTCCCGGCGTTTTTCTGAAAGCGGGATTGGAATCGGGGATGGTGATGATGCTGATCGCCATGTCGGAGCCCTTCGCCTGGATCGTTGCGGTGGACCAGATCCCCCAACTGCTGATCGACTGGATCTCCACGCTGACCACGTCGCCTTATCTGATCCTGCTGTTCGTCAACATTCTGTTGTTGCTCATCGGAATTCCGATGGAGACGGCCCCCGCGCTGGTGATCGTGACCCCCGTTCTGGCGCCGCTGGCCGCCCATCTGGGGATCGATCCGGTCCACATGGGGGTCGTGATCTGCCTGAATCTCGTTTTGGGGTTGATCACGCCGCCGGTGGGCGCGGTCCTCTTTGCGGTCTGCGGTGTGACGGGGATGTCCCTTGACCGCCTCGGGAGGGCGGTCTGGGCGCCCTTCGCCGTCTCGCTGGCGGTCCTGGCCGTCATCACCTATGTTCCCTGGCTGAGCACCTTTTTGCCCGGGGTGTTCATGGGCCGTTGAGATGAGGCATTTTCAGAGAGGGATTAGAAATAAAACGAGAGGTTGCATTTCAGAAGTCAACGGACAGAGAGAAAGGTTGATTCCATTTGAGGAGGGGCTCATGAAAAAGAAGCTTAATTCCCGGAGGTCTTTGTTTTCGCTCAGCAATGGAAAGGCGCCGATCTGGATCGCCCTGATCCTGCTGGCTTCCATTTTTATCCTGTTCACGACGGTCGCCGCGCAGATCGGAAGTCAGTCGGTCTCAACCCAGGGCTATTCCGCCCTGCGGGATTGTCCCGATGGCCTGGAAAAACGCCTGCCTTCCCGGGTGGTTCTGCAGCATATCGACGGTGTTTTCCACAAATGGGAGGAATACGATCTTGCGGAAAAGGGAACATTTTGCATCTTCCTGAAGAAGCCGGAACATCGCCGGCTCTCCGTCGGCGAAGCCAGGACGCTGCTCGAGAGCTCCGCCCGCTGGCGTGAGCAGGCGCCCGCCGCTGGCGCTCGGGAGGTCCTCGATCCCAATGATCCCCGTCTGCAGGCCCTTCCGGTGACGCCGAAGCTCCCCGCTGATTTCCTGATTCCGGAGGCCCCCGCGTCATCGGAGCCGGACACGCCCGCCCCCCGCGCGTATCCGGACCAGGAACGACGTTCCGGCATTTCCCCGGAACGGGCCCCGTTGCCGAACCCGGAGAATGTGATCGGGACGGATACCCGAATCCGCGTGGTCGACACGGAAAGATATCCTTATCCTGGGATTGGTTATGTCGGGACGGGTTACGCCTCGGGGAATTTTCGCGGAACCGGCTTCATTATATCCCCCCACGCGGCGCTCACCAACGGCCATATGGTTTATGATCTCAAAGAGGGGGGGTATGCCGCGAGGATCGATTTTGCCCCCGGCCAGAGGCAGATGTCCGAAGGGGGCAATGTCATCCGCCCCTATGGGACCTTTTCCGCCTCTTCCTGGCAGACCAATGAAAATTATATCGATGCCGTGAAAAACGATCCGGGCTCTCAGTACAATTACGACTATGCCGCCCTTTTCTTCGACAGATCCTTTTCCCGCGAGGGGATTGTCACATACATGCCGCTGGTCTTCAACATTGCCGCTTCGGGAATCATCAATCTTGCCGGGTATCCCGCGGCGGTTCAGGACGAAGGAAACAGTCGGGCGATGTGGGCCTCGGTTGGCGATGTTGGGAGCAATACATCTCGTATCGTATACTATTATGCCGATACGAGCGGCGGCAACAGCGGCAGTCCCGTCTGGCAATATTTCTCCGATACCGGGGCGAGACGAATCATCGCCGTTCACGCGTTTGGCAACCCGTCATATAATGGCGGGCCCCGTCTGGTGAGCCAGAACCAGGCGCTGATTGAAAGCTGGATGGAATGGGCTCCGACTCCGCCTCCTCCCCCTTCCGGCGGTGGCGGTGGCGGCGGGTGTTTCATCGCCACGGCCGCTTACGGCTCCTATCTGGATCCCCATGTGCAGGTGTTGCGCGATTTCCGGGATCGCCGGCTTCTGAAGAGCGGACCGGGGCGGGCGTTCGTGCGGTGGTACTATGACTATTCCCCGCCGGTGGCCGCGTGGATCGAGGGTCGCGAGGGCCTGCGGACGGCGACGCGGATGCTGCTGACGCCGGTGGTCTACGGGGTGAAGTATCCGCTGGGGTTGCTTGTCGGGTTCGCGGTGGTTGCGGTCGGCGGGATCTATTGCACCCGGCGGCGTGCCTCCCGCACCTGATCCTTCCGGGTCTCGAACCTTACAGGTCCGGTGAAGCCGTGATCCTCGGCAACATGTCCGGCGCATGGGTCAGGACCGTGACGCGAGCGCCGGACCCTTTTTGGGCCAGGGCCTTGTCCAGGGCCCCCTGAACGGAGGAAAAATAGCGGAAGCCCAGCTTTGCGGCCTCCTCCGCGCAGATGCCGTCGGAGACGATCCAGACCTCTTCCCGCTCCTTGACCTGCGCCCAGGCGATCGCCAGCGCGGCGCCCACCTCGTCATCGAGCTCTCGGATGGATACCATCTCCCGTAGCCGCCGGGAGCCGTACGGGGTCATTTCCAGCATATTGCAGTGTGTCTGCGCGATTCCTTCCGGGCAGGGGGTCGCCACGATCACAATCCCACCCGCCTTGACTGCCAGGTCCGACGGGTAGAGGGTCTTGTGTGCCTGCCAAAACTCGATATCGCAGGGATGGGAGCTCGACAGAACAATATCGGCCTCCTCCGGGATCGGGACGTCGTAAACCTCCCGGGATCTTGCGACCCCGGCCCGGAACGCCTCCACCACGTCGCCGAAAAAGGCTTCAACGACCCGGCCGTGCCGATTGAGGACCGTGTTGAGGATCGTGTTCATCCCGACCCGGCGGGCCATCGCGTCAAGCTCCCGGCGGACGGGGTTCTCCAGGACGCCCAGGTAGGAACGGGGCGCCCGCACCGAAAGCAGGTGGGTGTAGGCCGTGGTCTCCTCGCCGGAGACGCCCGGCTGGATGATCTTCGCGCCGCCGGCGTAGCCGGGGATGTGGTGGGGGACGATGCTGCCGATTCCCATCTTGAAATCGGCCTCGATCACCGTGCGGTTGATCCGAATGCGTTCGCCGTTTTCCGTCGTTCCCACATCGACGAGTGCGGCCGCGTCCTTGTAGGGGTGGTTGACGACCGGCACGCGGCGGAGCGTCTCTTCGCCGAATTTCTCCCGGATCTCCCTGTCCGTCATGAAGCGGTGGGTTCCGAGCGCGATGATTACGCGGACCTCCGCATCGGGTATCCCGGCCGCATTGCATTCGTCCAACAGAATCGGAATCAGGACATCCGTCGGCGTCAGGCGTGTATTGTCGTCCGCGATCAGGACTGCGTTTTTCCACCCCCGGAGCTGTTCCCGTAAGGGCAGAGCACCGATGGGCGATGCCAAGGCACGCCGGATTTCCGCCCCGACATCCTCTACAGGCGCCGCGTCCTGCGGGGAGTACACCCCGACAAGATTGGCCTCGGGAATGCGAACCTCAATGCTCTCTGTTCCATAGGGCATTATTACGTTGCGGATCATCATGTCCGGCACCCTGTTATTCCAGGACGGATCCCTTCATCGCCGAGCCCACCATGCGCCGGTAGCGCTCCAGGAGCGAGCCTTTCGCGATGTTCGTGCTATCGGGCGGTTTCCACGTTTTTTTCCGCCCCTCCAGAACCCGCGGATCGACCGCCAGCGTAAGGGTGCGGGCCGGGATATCGATCCGGATCACGTCTCCCTCGGCGACGAGGGCGATGGGGCCCCCCAGATAAGCCTCCGGCGATACATGGCCGATGCAGGCTCCCTGTGTCGCGCCGGAAAACCGCCCGTCGGTGATCAGGGCGACGGTCTTGCCCAGCCCCATGCCGATGATCGCCGAGGTGGGCAGGAGCTGTTCGCGCATCCCCGGCCCTCCCTTGGGTCCCTCGTAGCGGATGACGACCACGTCCCCGGGTTTGATGATCCCGCCGAAGATCGCCTCCAGCGCCTCCTCCTCCCGGTCGAAAACGCGCGCCGGGCCGGAATGGACCAACATTTCCGGGGCGACGGCGGCGCTTTTGACG
>DIKL01000093.1 GCA_002424545.1 Syntrophaceae bacterium UBA5619 | reverse complement strand
ATGTCGTTCGTGAGAATCTCAAGGTCTTCCATCCAGAGCTTTGGCGGCTTCCATATCGCATGCCCGGCAGCGCGTTGCAGTTCGTTCGCCCAACTTTCAATGACCGACGCGCACCATTCCCGCTACCGTCCAATGAGACTCACTGGCCCTCCGACTCCAGCTTTTTCGCCAGTTCGAGGGCAAAACCGCCCAGGTCGTTTTCCGTGAACGCCTTCATGGTGCCGGCGCAGACCGATCGAATCACCACATCGATCCAGGCGTCGGGGATATCCATTGTCCTGAGCTGTTTGCGAACGGCCACCGCCGCCTTGATTCCCTCGGAGGAGCCGATCGTATTGACGGCCTGGACCCGGTCCGCATCGCCCTGCACCACATCGGCAAACCCCTGCAGTTGATTTTTGATCAACGATAAAACTTCGGCATTTTCCGATTTCACGACGACGATTCCCGGTTCGCCCCGGGACATGGAGGCCGCGTGGCCGACGATCTTCGCATCGACCATGAAAATTTCCGGACGTTTCGCCGCGGTGGCGGGATCGATGAGGACCGTGGTGGCCATGTTCAGAATCACGGCCCCTTTTTTTACAAAAACCTGAAGTTTTTCCAATATTTCTCGTACTGCCGCTGCGGGCACAACGAGCGCGATCAGATCGGCATCCCGGGCCTGCTCCGGCAAGACCGACCAGAACCCGCCCACCGCTTCCGCCAATTCCGACGCCTTTGCCGGAACGGTGTCGATGATGATCTTCTTCGTATCCGGAGGCAATCGCCGGGCGATCACGGAACCCATCCTTCCGGCTCCGACCACAGCCACGGTTATCGACATCCCATTCCCTCCCCCTACAGCCCCATGAACCGTGCGGCGATCGTCTTCATGATCTCGTTGGCGGCGGCGAAGATCCGGGTGACCCGGATGTCCCGCCACGCGCGGGCGATCGAATACTCCTCGTTCCCGATTTCTTCTTCCGTCCAACCTTCCGTCACCGTCGCACACCCCTCCCTTGCCGCGCCTCCTCCATCAGGTCGTCCAGTTTTCTCTCCTGGTTACGCAAATTGTATCGCAGATCGTCGAGTTTTCTGTCCCGATCGCGGATCTCTTCGCGCAAATAACTTCTTTCCTTATCCGTGGTTTTCTTGCTGCGCAGCCGGACTTCCCTGCTGGACAATTCGCTGTTCAGTTGTTTGATCTCTTCTTTGGTCTGGTAGACCGCATAGGCCGCTTCATTGTAGCGCCAGAAGAGTGAATCCATGGCGGGGGGACAGACGCCCTGGTATCGTTTGCCGTCCAGGCCCGTCCGGAAGGCATTGTCGATCCGGCAATATTCGCGCAATCCTTCGATCCGGCCATCCAAATAACGGCGTTCATCCGGCTGGACACCATACTCGGCACAAGCCTTGCGATGCTTTTCGATCCGAACGGCAGGCTCTCCGTTGACGCCGTCCCTCATGCCCAGGCCGTGCCAGTCCCCACTGAGGCATTCCTCCTTGTTCAGCGTAGCGCAGCCGGCCAGAATCAACAGCCCTGCCAGTATAATCAGGCCACGGAATTTCATGGATTCTGCCCTCCTCTACAACCCCATAAAGCGCGCGGCGATCGTTTTCATGATCTCGTTGGTGCCAGCAAAGATCCGGGTCACCCGGATGTCCCGCCACGCGCGGGCGATCGGGTACTCCTCGCAGTAGCCGTAGCCGCCGAAAAGCTGCATGCAGCGGTCGGCCGTGCGGGAGGCCATATCCGTCGTCCAGTATTTCGCCATCGAGACCTCGACGACGATGTTCTTCCCCTCCATGTGGTCGGCGATCAGCTTGTCGATGAAGGTCCGGCCCAGTTTGGCCTCGGTCGCCATCTCGACGATCTCGAATTGCGTGTTCTGGAATTTGGTCAGCGGCCGGCCGAAGGCCGTGCGCTCCTTGCAGTACTGGATCGTGATCTCCAGCATGTATTCGGCGGCCGCCACCGCGCCGATCGCGCAGACGAGCCGCTCCTGCTGGAGCTTCAGCATGAGTTTCAGAAAGCCCGACCCCTTGTCGCCGAGCCGGTTCGCCTTCGGGATCCGGCAGTCGGTGAAGTAGAGTTCCGCCGTGTCCTGGCTGTGCCAACCGATCTTCTTGATCTGTTTCCCCTTTTCAAAGCCGGGCGTTCCCGCCTCGACGAGGAAGAGGTCGACGGCGGCGTGCGGGTTCTCCGTGGAGGGGTCGCGGGCGGCAATCACCAGGAGATCGCAGTTGATCCCGTTGCTGATGAAGGTCTTCTGACCGTTCAGGATGATCTCATCGCCGGACTCCACGGCCGTGGTTTTGATGGCCGCCAGGTCGCTCCCGGTGTTCGGCTCCGTCATCGCGATCGCCGTGATGATGTCGCCGGAGATGCAGCCGGGCAGGTATTTGCGCTTCTGCTCCTCGGTGGCAAACGACACGATGTACGGAACGATGATGTCGCTGTGGAGCGAGGCGGCCAGGCCCGAATGGTTCGTCCGGGTCATCTCCTCGGTGACGATGACGGAATAGAGGAAATCGGCCCCCAGTCCGCCGTACTCCTCGGGAACGCCCATCGCGAGGAACCCCTGCTCCCCCATCTTCTTCCAGGCCTCGCGCGGGACAAGCCCCGCCTCCTCCCATTCCTCGACATGGGGGATGATCTCGCGCGCGAGGAACCGCTTCAGCGCATCGCGGAACATCCGGTGTTCATCCGTGTATTTGAGAATATCCATGATGATTTCCCCTTCTTAATTCTCGTACCGGCCGACGATCGAGATCGCGCAGACGTTCTGGTGCGGGAACCCGCCCAGGTTGTGGGTGAGTCCGTAGCGGGGGTTCTTGATCTGCCGCTCACCGGCCCGCCCCAAAAGCTGAAGGTACATCTCGTAGAGCATCCGGAGACCCGACGCGCCGATCGGATGGCCGAAACACTTGAGGCCGCCGTCCACCTGGGCGGGGAGCTTGCCGTCGCGGTCGTAGAAACCGTCGAGGGAATCCTTCCAGGCGTGGCCGCGCTCCGAGATGTGGAGATCTTCGTAGGTGACCAGCTCCGTGATCGAAAAGCAGTCGTGGAGTTCCATCATGCTGATCTCCTCGCGGGGATCGGTAATCCCCGCCTCTTGATAGGCCTTCGCGCTGCAATGGCTGGTCGTCACGAAATGTTCCCCGCCCCACTCGTTGAAACCCCCTTCGTAGCCGCTGGAGACGGCAAGCTGGATCGCCTTTACGGAAACGAGCTCGGTTTTTCCGAGGGATTTGGCGATCTCGGGCGTCGTCACGATCGCGCAGGCGGCGCCGTCGCTCACGCCGCAGCAGTCGAAAAGCCCCAGCGGGTAGGCAATGATCGGCGCCGCCAGGACCTGATCGATGGAAACGGGTTTTCTCAGGTGGGCCTTGGGGTTGAGCGTGCCGTTGGCGTGGCTCTTCACCGAGACATGGCCGATCGCCCGCTTCAGGTCCGGATCGGAGACGCCGAACTTGGCGGCGTAGGCCGAGGCGAGCTGGGCGAAGAGGCCCGGCGCCGAGCCGTTGGGGAACCACTGCCAGACGAGCGTCCCGAAGCCGGATCCGGAATTGGGAAGGCCGCCGTAACCGGTGTCCTTCAGTTTTTCCACGCCGATCGCCAGCGCGATGTCACAGGCCCCGGACGCCACCCCGTATACGGCCCCCCGGAAGGCCTCGGTCCCCGTGGCGCAGTAGTTTTCCGTCCGGGTGATCGGAATGTTCTGGAGTCGCAGGGCCACGCCGAGCGGCGTCGCGGACTTGCCCAGGCCGATCTCCTCGATGCAGTGGCCGTACCAGGCCGCCTCGATCCGTTCCTTCTCGATTCCGGCGTCGGCGAGACACTCCTGGAACGCCTCGACCAGCAGCTCCTCGGCCCCCATATCCCAGCGCTCCCCGAAGCGGGTGCAGCCCATTCCGAGAATCGCGACCTTGTCCCTGATTCCAGATGCCATCGTTCGTCCCTCCTTATGGATCATGCTGAACGGTTTTTCATCTCGTCTCGTCCCGGTCCTGTCCCCCCTCCTTACCGGGACAGGACCGGTGCGGGACGGGAAAATCGTCTCCTGTTTTTATCGACCCGCGCCGCATGGAAATTTTGATCCCGGAAGCGCGCATTGGAGATTTTTCGGGATACCCTGCCCCCGCGAGCGGAGCGCCCGCAAAGACGATTTTCTGAACGCGAAGCGCGAGTTTCGTCTTTGCAGCGAAGCGAGGAGGTGCAGGGTCGAAACAATATCCAGCGCGCAAAGGGATCATGATTTCCAAAGGCCTCATTTCCCGAATGTAAAGAGCCTGCCGATGAGTTGGGATTTCATGATGTCGCCTTCCACCTTGAGCTTGCCCGAGGTGTAGGCCTGCATCCCGTCCAGTTTCCCGGCAATCAGCGCCAGGAAGTCCCCGTCGGCCATCCTGATCGTCGTCGTCGGTTTCTCCGCCTTGCCCGCCTCCACCTTGCAGGTTGCATCCTTCACGGCAACGGCCCAGTCGCCGCCGCCGGGACCGGAGATCGAAAACTGGAAGAGGACATTCACCCCCGCCGCCTTCTCCGGCCGGAAGGCCTCCGGCATCTTCGCAAAGACCCCCTTCACGTCGGGCGCGCCTTCCGCCGAACCCGCGGCCCCGGCCTCCTCCGCCTTCGGGGTCGGGGGCGTCATGAAGGACAGGATCGCGCTGTTGGCATCGCCAAGCGCTTCCGCCCCTTCGAGGCTGTTGATCCTCTCCCAATGGTCGCGGATCTTCTCGGGCGTCGGGATGATCTTCCCGTCGCTGAGGACCGCGCCCGGACCGGTCAGGATCGCCGCCCGGCTGTAGAAGCCGGCCGCCGCGTTGAAGATGTCGCCGCTCCCGGCGCATTTCTCGGAGCAGAGATAGAGGACGATCCCGGCGACGAAGTCGGGCTGCATCCGCTGGAACATGTCGGGCGGCATCACGTCCTCGGTGAGCCGCGAGGCGGCGACCGGGGCGATCGTGTTGACCAGGATGTTGTACTTCGCGCCTTCGAGCTTGAGCGTGTTCATGAAGCCGACCAGCCCCATCTTCGCCGAACCGTAGTTGGTCTGGCCGAAGTTCCCGTAGAGGCCCGCGGCCGAGGTCGTCAGAACGATCCGGCCGTACCCGTTTTCCCGCATCACGGCGAAGGCGGGACGCGTTACGTGATAGGCGCCGTTCAGATGGACGGCGAGAACCGCCCTCCAGTTCTCCGGATCCATCTTTAGAAAGCTCTTGTCGCGGAGGATGCCCGCGTTGTTGATCAGGATGTCCACCTTGCCGAAGAAATGGACCGCGGTCCTGACGATTTTCTCGCCCCCCTCGGGGGTGGCCACGTTGTCGTAATTTGCGACCGCCTCGCCGCCCGCGGCGCGGATCTCCGCCACGACTCTATCGGCCGGACTGCTGGAACCCGTTCCCGCGCCGTCGCGCGCGCCGCCGAAGTCGTTGACGACCACCTTTGCGCCCCGTTTGGCGAGCTCCATTGCGTAGGCCCTTCCCAAGCCGGCGCCGGCGCCGGTGACGATCGCAACGCGGCCGTCGAACCGGATCTCCGGGAGGGGATCGGGCTCGGCCGCCTTGTGTTGGGGAACGGCCTTCCAGAAATAGCCGGAGAATCCCCGCTCGTTGTCGGTGAACCGCCGCCGAAAGACCATTTTGACCGGACGCCCCACCTTGCAGTCCGAAAGTTCGCAGTCGGTGAAGTCGGCCATGAAGCGGCCGCCCCCTTCGAACTGGACCATCCCGTAAATCGCCGGCGGGTCCACCGACACGGCCAGCAGATCGCCCGTGAAGGTCTTGATCCGGGCCGGGACGTCGGCAAATTCATAATCCTCCTGCGTGTGGACGTGGTTGCATTTCGGGTTCACGCAGACATCCATCTTCGGGTACTGGGCGGTTCCGCAGTCCCGGCATTTTCCGCCGACGAGGCCGGTGATCATCCGGCGCTTGCGCCAGAGGACGGTCATCGCCGTCTGTGTAGGGGCCTCCGCCCGGATCCCCATCTCGGGATCGATCAGCCCGCGGAATTTCAGGAATTTCATGTAATTGTCGATAGGCTTCCTGTTTTCCAGCGACCCCTGCACGCCCGCGCGCGGGGCGAGTTTCGTGATCGCCTCGGTGACCTTGAAATAGAGGGCGTCGCACCCCTGTCCGAAACCGGCCAGCAGGATCCCGTCGCCGGGCCGGGCCCGTTCGAGGGCGGCGCAGAACATCAGGAGCGGATGGGCCGCGCCCGTCTCCCCGCACTGCTCGTGCATCGTGTCGATCACCTTCTCCGGCGAGGCGCCCAGCTTCTTGGCGATCGCCTTGTGTTCCGCCCTAAACAGGCAGGGAAAGGCCACCTTCTGGACGTCGTCCATCGTAATGCCGAGCTTCCTGAACAGGCCGTCCACCGCCTCGGGGATAAACTTCGAGTACCCCTCTTCGCGGGCCCACCTCTCCTCCCACATGTAATCGTAGCGCTTCCCGGCGCCGCGGTAGTGGTCGACGAAATCGTAGGAGACGGTATAGGCCCCCTTGAACTCCGCGATCACATCGCGATCCCCGACGAGAAAAGCGGCCGCGCCGTCGCCGAACCACATCTCGTAGAAGTAGGCGGGTTTCGTCTCCCGCTTGTCCGCGGCGGCAACCAGGATATTCTTCCGGCTTCCCCCCTGCGCCGTCTCGAGGGCGGTCAGGAGTCCAGTCGTGCCGGCGCGGAGCGAAGAGGTGATGTCCGCGGTGATCATGTCGTCCCGGAGGTTGAGCGCGGTCTTGAGAATCCCCGCGTTCTGCCGGTCGGCGAACGGAAGCGTCGTCGAGCAGAGATAGGCCCCTTCGATCGTTTTTTTGTCCTGTCCGGTCAGGCAGTCCCGGGCGGCCGCAACCGCCATCGTCAGGCTGTCCTCGTCATGGTTGCACATCGAGCGTTCCCCCTGGGCAACCATCACGATGGCCGGGGCGAACCAGCCCATGGCCTGATAGATCGCCATCCGGTCCAGCCGCAGGCGGGGAATGTAGGCGCCGTAGGATGTGATTCCGATCATCTCTTGTCCCTCCTCTTGGTCTTGGGAATCAGAATTTAAAGAGTTTTCCGATCAGTTGCGACTTCATGATGTCGCCCCCGATCTTCAGTTTCCCCGAAGTGTAGGCCTGCATCGCCGGAAGCTTTCCGTTGATCAGGTCGAGGAAATCGGCGGAAGCCATCGTGAGGGTGCAGGTTGGGCCCGCGTGTTTTCCCGCATCCACTTTGCAGGCTCCTTCCCTGACTTCGGCAAACCACTCCCCGCCCCCCTCGCCGGAAATCGTGTACTGGAAGACGACGTTCACGCCGGCGGCCTTCTCCGCGCGGAACGCCCCGGGCATCTTTTCGAAAACGGCTGCGACCGAGGCGATCCCGCCGTTTCCGGCGGAGGACGCTTCCGGGACGGCGGAACCCGCCGCCTCCGGTTTTCGGTCGAAGGCGGTGAGCATATCGCCCATGAGGTCGTTCAACTGGCCGATCTCCTTGGCGCCCTTCAGGCTCAGGATCCGCTCCCAGGCCGCCCCCACCTCCTCGACCGTCGGGACCTTCTTCCCGTCGCCCACCACCGTCCCGGGGCTGGTCATGACGGCCGCGCGGTTGTAGAATCCCACGCCCGCGTTGTAGATCCGCCCGGTGACCGGACACTTTTCCGAGGCGAGGAAGAGAACCAGCGGCGCCACGAATTCCGGTTTCATCCCGTCGAGGATGTCGGCGGGGATGACGTCGGCCATCAGCCGCGAGGCGGCGATCGGCGCGACCGTGTTCACCTTGACGTCATATTTGGCCCCTTCCAGCTTCAGCGTATTCATGAAGCCGACGAGGGCCATCTTCGCCGCGCTGTAGTTGGTCTGGCCGAAGTTCCCGTAGAGGCCCGCGGCGGAGGTCGTCATCACGATCCGGCCGTACCCCTTTTCTTTCATGACGGCGAAGGCGGGCTTCGTCACGTGGTACGCGCCGTTCAGGTGAACATCCAGGACCGCCTGCCAGGTTTCCGGCTCCATCTTGGCAAGGCTCTTGTCGCGGAGGATCCCCGCGTTGTTGATCAGGATATCGATCGTCCCGAAGGCGTCGATCGCGGCCTTCACGATCTTTTCTCCCCCCTCGGGTGTGGCCACGTTGTCATAGTTCGCGATCGCCTCGCCTCCGTGGGTCTGGATCTCGTCGACGACTTTCCGGGCCGGGGTCCGCGATCCCTCGCCGACGCCGTCTCTCCCGCCGCCGAAGTCATTGACGACCACCTTTGCGCCCCGTTTGGCCAGCTCCAGCGCGTAGACCCTGCCCAGGCCTCCGCCGGCGCCGGTGATCACCGCGACGCGCCCGTCAAAGCGGATTTCATCCTTCGGAACATCGCCGTATTCGAACACGCCGTTGTCGATGACCGTATCATTGGTCCGGGTGTTGATCGTCCGCCAGAGGGCCTTTCCCTCCGCGACCTTCCAGATCAGCGTCCGGATCGGGTCGCCGGGGTAGAGGGTCTTCGAGAAGCGGCAGGCCAGGCGCCGGACCTGCTCCGGCCTTCCCGGCGTGAGGCTTGCCATCAGCGCGCGGCAGGCAAAGCCGTGGGTGCACAGGCCGTGCATGATCGGCTTTTCGAAACCCACCATCCGCGCGAACTCCGGATCCACATGAAGCTGAAAGACGTCTCCGGAAAGGCGGTAGATCAGCGGCTGGTTCGGGGATGGGGCGGCGTCCACGGCAAAGTCCGGCTCCCGCCCGGGGAACTCGACGACGTTCGGGGGGGCGTTCTCGCCGCCGAAACCGCCGTCGAGGCGGGCGAAGACGGTGATGATGTTCGTGAAGAGCTTCTTTCCGTTCGAGTGGAAGGTGTCGCTTTCCGCCACGACGAGAGCTCCCTTGGGCCCCTTGTCATAGTAGTGGGTAATCTTCCCCTCGGTCGTCAGCGTCCCCGAGGTGGGGATCGGGTTGTGGAAAATCAGTTCCTGCTCGCCGTGGAGAATTCCCGCCAGGTTCATGTTGGACGCGACGCCGACTTCACCCAGAAAATTGAAGATCGCCGCGATGGAAAAACTGGGGATCACCTTGAGATTCTTCTCGTAGGTGTAGTCCAGCTCGTCGGCCCCGGCCCCGACGCCGAGCGCATAGAGTACCACGTCCCGCCAGTCGTACTCTTTCTTCAGGGGGCCGATCTTTTTGCCGATTGCATCCATGTTGAGTGCCATTGGTTCCCTCCTTGACCATGCGGATGATGAAAACATTTTCCGGGGGAACGCGGGTCCCGTCGTTCCCGGAATGACCTCTCTGTTTTCGTTACACTGCCTTCAACGCGTTTCGTTCAGCGTGAAGGCGGGAATGTGGACGAACTTCAGGGTCTCTTTCACCAGGGCGATATACCGCTCCCTGTCCACCTTCACCATGGGACAAAAAAAGTTCTCGCCCGCAATAAAGGCATGGATCGAGTTCATCACCGCCAGCACCTTCATCATGGTCTCGGGCGGGACGTTTTTTTTGTCCCGGGCCAATCCCATGGAGCGGGCAATATCGGCGGTGAACTCGGGAACGCTGAAATCCGTGTTCCCCTCGTAGCGGGTCTTTCCGAAGTAGCGGAAGAGAATCATGTTGGAGATGTCGGGGTTTGCGAAGAGGTAGTCGGTCATCCGGTCGATTGCGATATCCAGCCGTTCGGTCAGCGGAAGACCATGGATGGCCTTTTCCGTCTCGATCAGTTTCTGCCCGAGATCCTTGTTGATATCGACGACGACGGCCTCATAGAGGTCCTTCTTGCCGCCCCAGTGGTAATGGAGAGTGGAGATGTCGATTCCTACCTGCTGGGCGATCATCCGGGTCGTCGTGCCGTGGAAGCCATACTCGCCGAAGATCCGGCGCGCGACGGCCAGGATGCGGGCCTTCATCGATTCGGGATCCTTGCGGGCCTTCTCGAGGGGGGTGGTCATCGGCGCCTTCCAGCCTGCGATTCAATCATTTGATGGATAGGTAATAAAAAAAGCGGCGTTCTGTCAAGAGAAAATTTCCCGGCGTGCCGCCGGCAAATTACGGTCGGGCGATTTATGTTGACAGGCAAATGTCGTCCCCTTACACTCCGCCGAAACACACAAAGTTCGAAGGACCTGAAATTCGATCTCCGTTTTGTCCGGGGACGATTGACTTTTTTGGAAAATCCGGGGAGGTGGCTCATGACCCAAGCAAGCAATGAAGCAGACAAGGCGGCCGCGTGGATCCGGGAAAGCATCGGCCGGTTCGTCGCGTCCGACGAAAACCGCATTGAACCGGGTGACGCCGACGAGCCTGCATGGGATGAGCCTCTCGTCGGCTTCTCCCGCGGCGATGATCCGCTCTATCAACATTTCAAGGACAATATCGGACCCTTTTTCTGGACGCCGGCGGAGATCTTCGGTGTGACGTTTCCCGATGTGAAGGTCACGCCCGCCGAATTGACGGTGATCAGTTGGATCCTGCCGCAGACGGAACGGACCCGGAACGACAACAGCCGGGAAAAGACCCTACCCGCCGAGCGATGGGCGCGATCCCGCAATTTCGGGGAAAATTTCAATATGCGGCTGCGCGATCACGTTGCGGGCGTTCTCCGGGAGGCCGGACACGAAGCGGTGGCGCCCATGAGATCGCCCCTCTGGCGGCGGGAAAACTCCGCCCGTTATGGTTTCGCCTCCTCCTGGTCGGAGAGGCACGCGGCGTATGCCGCCGGCCTGGGAACGTTCGGGCTCTGCGACGGTCTGATCACACCCCGCGGCAAGGCAATGCGCTGCGGCTCCATAGTGGCCCGGATCGCCCTTCCCGCGACCGAGAGGCCTTATGATGATCATCACGCCTACTGTCTCTTTTATTACAACGGCAGTTGCGGCAAATGCATCCAGCGGTGCCCGGCGGACGCGATCACCCGCGAGGGCGGGCATGACAAGGAGAAATGTGAACACTACGTCCACGGGGCAGCGTCAAAGTCCGTCCAGGCCCGGTTCGGTTTTGAAACCGACGCCTGCGGCCTTTGCCAGACCGGCGTTCCCTGCGAATCTCGAATTCCGGTCCCGGGGCGCTCCGGCTGAGCGGGTCGTTCTTCGCAAGACGCTGTAAACAGACACTTTCCCTCTGTGAGGTCGGGATGCCTATTCGACGCCTTTTGGCGATTCTGTTCGTCCTTGTGGGATTTTTCTCTCCGGGAAGCGCATGGTGCGAGGGAAAGCCCCTCTGGGAACTCGGCGTGGGCCTGGCCGCGCTGCGGATGCCCGATTACCGGGGCTCCGACGAATACCGGCTCTATCTGCTCCCCTATCCCTATTTCATCTATCGGGGCGATATCCTGAGGGTCGAACGGGAACGCATCTCCGGACGCATCTTCGAAACCGACCGGCTTTTGCTGGACCTGAGTTTCAACGGGAGCGTCCCGGTGAAGAGTTCGGACAATCCGGACCGCCGCGGGATGCCCGATCTGGATCCGACATTTGAAGCGGGCCCGGCCTTGAACGTCACCCTGCTGGAAGACCGGCAGGACCGTTACAAACTGAAACTCAACCTTCCGGTTCGGGCCGCCTTCTCGACCGACTTTTCATCGGTCCGTCATGAAGGGTGGATGTTCCATCCGCGACTGAGTTTCGAAAAAGCCGATATTCTCCCCGGCCTCGGGCTGAATCTGGGACTTTCGGCCGGTCCGATGTTCGCCGACCGGGGTTATCACCGTTATTATTACACCGTGGATCCGGCCTTCGCGACCGCGGCGCGCGCCCCCTACGACGCCGGCGGCGGCTACAGCGGCTCGACCCTCACCGTCGGCCTCAACAAAACGATCCGTCCTTTCATCCTGAATGCCTTTGTCAGCCTCGACGACCTCCGGGGCGCCGCATTCGAGGAGAGCCCCTTGGTCAAAACGAAATCCTCCTGGATGTGCGGCGCCTCCGTCTCCTGGATTTTCCGGACATCCGCCGAACGGGTCAAAATGGGAGATTGATGGTCTTGACTATCCTCCTCTTCCTGCTGATAATGTTGCCGGGGCGATTAAAGTATTCACGAGGATCAAGATGGGATGGTTTGAAAAAATGCGACGGATGAACAACATGGTCTGCCCCTGGTGGCTTTGTTACAGCTTCGACAATCCCCTGCGCCGTCTGATTCATGATCCGGAGCGCCTCCTCAAGCCCCATGTAAAGAGCGGCATGACTGCGGTCGATATCGGTTGTGGGATGGGGCATTTCACGCTGGGGATGGCGAAGCTGGTCGGACCGTATGGAGAGGTCGTCGCGGTCGACCTTCAGGAGAAAATGCTTGCGGTACTCGGCCTCCGGGCACTCAAGGCGGGTCTCTCCGACCGGATCATTCCGCACCGCTGCCGGCCGGACAAACTGGGAGTCACAAAACCGGCCGACTTCGTCCTCGTCTTCTGGATGGCCCACGAGGTGAGGAACAAGCCCCGCTTCTTTGGCGAGATTTTCTCTCTCCTGAAAACGGGCGGGCGGCTTCTGCTTGTCGAACCGAAGCTCCATGTGACCCGGAACAGCTTTGGAGGAACCGTGGAGATGTGCAGGGCGGCCGGTTTCCAGTTGCTGGACGAACCCGCGATTGCCCTGAGCCGCGCCGTCCGGATAGAGAAGAGGGAATCCGCCTGAACCGGATCTCTTGACAGACCGAAGACCGCCAACTACGATATCCGATATTCCACCGCCAATCGCGTCTGAACGGGGTGAGGATGTTTGGGATCGAACGAAACATTCAAATAGTGAGGAGAGATGACCATGGAACCGAAGATTGCAAAGAAGGGCCCGTACGTGATGGAGATGCAGCCGGGGAAGTATCTCTGGTGCCGCTGCGGCCGTTCCGCCAAACAGCCGTTCTGCGACGGCGCCCATGAACGGGAGAACACCGGCATGACGCCGATGGAAGTGGACGTGCCCTATCCCAAGACGGTCGCCTGGTGCGGCTGCAAATACAGCAAGAAGCCGCCCTACTGCGACGGCGAACACAACAAGCTGTAACCCCTGCGGGTCGGAGAATGACCCGGGTTGACGTTCCCGGGAGGCTGGAGAAACCTTCAGGGACAAGCCGACCGGTCTATCCACGGAGATGGGAATGAAGATCCGCTCGTTCGAGTTCAACCTGCGGGAACTGGCCGGATCGATGGGGGATTTCGGGACCCTCTTCCCGCTCGCCATCGGCTACATCGCCGTTTGCGGCCTCGATCCGGCCGGATTCCTTGTGATGATGGGCCTGGCCAACGTCGCGACCGGCCTGATCTACAAAATCCCGATGCCGATCGAGCCGATGAAGGTTTTGGCCGTCGTCGCGATCGCCCAGCACTGGACGCCTTCGCTGATCTACGCCTCCGGTTTCGCGATGGGGATCGTCTGGGTCCTCTTCGCGGCAACGGGAATCATCGGCCGCCTCGCGAAGATTACGCCGAAAAGCGTCGTCCGGGGGATCCAGGCGACCCTCGGGATCCTGCTCGCCGTCGAGGCCGTAAAAATGATTTCAACCGGCTGGCTCCTGGGCGTCGCGGCGATCGCGATTGTGCTGGTTCTGCGGGAGAGCCGCTACGCCCCGGCCGCCGTTGTGCTGATGCTCCTCGGAATCGCCATCGTCGCATTTCAGGGCCGCCTTCCGGCAGCGGATCTCATTCGCTTCACGCCGCCGCCACTGACCGGTTTTCACCCCCAGGAGGTCTGGGATTCGCTGGTTCTGGCCGGTTTTGCGCAGATTCCGCTGACGATCACGAACGCAACGATCGCGACCGCCGCGCTGATCGGGAGCTATTTCCCCGACCGGCCGGTCACGGTGGGAAAGCTCTCCTGGAATCAGGGGATCATGAACCTCGTTCTTCCGTTCTTCGGGGGGATGCCGATGTGCCACGGCTCCGGCGGCCTCGCCGGGCAGTACTATTTCGGCGCGCGCACCGGCGGGACCAACCTGATCGAAGGGGCGATCGAGATCACGCTCGGACTCTTCTTCGCGGCGGCCATCGCCGGTCTCTTTTCCGCCTTCCCGCTCGCGATCATCGGGGCGATGATGCTCCTGGTCGGAATCGAGCTGACGAAGTTCGCTCGGGATGTCCGGCCCGGCAGAGACCTGATCCCGCTGGTTTTCACCGTCGCCGTTTCCCTGCTTGCCAACATGGCCGTCGGTTTCGCGGCCGGCCTCGCCGTCCATTACGGAATGGAAAAATGGTGGGGAAAGACCACGCAATAAGTCCACGCAATAAGTCTTGACGACCGTGGGCATAACCTGTACTGTGTTCCGGTACAGAAAAGAGGGAGGGAAAAGGCATGCCCATTCAGACCACGTACACGCAAGCCCGGGCCAACCTGTCCAGTTTATTTAAAGAGGTGACGGAGAACCGGGAGATCGTCATCATCCGACGGCGAAGCGGCGAAGACGTAGCGGTCGTGGCTGCCGACGAGCTGGCAAGCCTCTCGGAGACGGCCCATCTGCTCCGCTCACCGAAAAATGCCAAGCGCCTGATGCTGGCCCTGGCCCGCGCCCAGTCGCTGACGAAAAAACCGCAGACCCTGGACGCGCTGAAAAAAGGGATCGGTCTTGGAGAAAAAAGATAAAGACGGATCGGGAAAGCAGGCTCGGCGGGAAGCGGTTTTCCAACCCGAATTTATCGAGGACTTGCGCCATTGGGTGGCCACGGAACGAAGAGTTGCCTTGCGCGCCCTGGTCATCGTGGAAGCGGTTCTGCGCGAACCCTTCACCGGGATCGGCAAGCCGGAACCCCTGAAATACCTTGCCCCCGATGTCTGGTCCCGCCGTTTGACCCAGGAGCATCGCATCGTCTATCTGGTCGGCAATGACCGAATCGATTTCCTGCAGGCGAGGTACCATTACTGACGGAGGGATCCTCGGGAGATGTCTCTTCAACTAATCGAAGAATACCACAACAGGGTGCAGGAAATCCTCCAGTACGGGGGCTCACGGAATGAAACCGCCATCCGCCCCGCCTTTCAGAAACTTCTCGAACAGTACTGCGCCGACAAGAAAATCGAGCTGATCCTGGAGCTGGAATACAGGACCGCACTCGGCACAGCCGTCAATCCGGACGGCACGCTGAAAGACGCCTATCGTCAGGACTGGGGATACTGGGAGAGCAAAGACCAGAAGGATACCCTTGACGACGAGATCCGGAAGAAACTTGCCAAAGGTTACCCCACGACCAATATCCTCTTCGAAGACGGCCGGACCGCCGTTCTCATCCGGAACGGCCGGGAGTTGCAGCGGGCATCCTTCGAAGACCACGCCGCCCTAGACAGCCTGATCACAACCTTTGTCAACTATGAACCCCAGGAGGTCCGAACCTTCCGGGAGGCGATCGACAGGTTCAAAGAGGATCTCCCCAATCTGGTTGTCAAGCTACGGAAACTGATCGAAGACCAGGCGGCTCTCAACGCCGCTTTTGCCCGGGCGCGCGCGGATTTTCTGGAACTCTGCCGGGATTCCATCAACCCCCACATCGTCATGGCCGACATCCGGGAGATGATCATCCAGCACATCCTGACGGAAGACATCTTCATCACCGTTTTCAACGAATCCCAGTTTCACAGAGAGAACAACATCGCCCGCTCCCTCATGGGGGTGATCGAGACCTTCTTCACCGGCGCCGTCCGCAGGGGTATTCTGGGCAAGATCGATCCGTACATCCGGATCATCAAGGCCGCCGCGGCCGGGATCGCCAATCATCACGAAAAACAACGTTTTCTCAAAGTCTTTTACGAGAACTTCTATCGGGCCTACAATCCGGCTGCGGCGGACCGTTTGGGGATCATTTATACCCCCAATGAGATCGTACGCTTCATGGTCGAATCCGCCGAGTACCTGGTCAATGAGAATTTCGGGCGGCTCCTCGGAGATGAAGATGTCGAAATCCTCGATCCGGTCACAGGAACCGGTACCTTCATCACCGAGATCATCGAGCATCTTCCCAAGAACCGTCTTCCCTTTAAGTACGAAAACGAAATCCACTGCAATGAAGTGGCTATCCTACCCTACTATATCGCCAACTTGAACATCGAGTACACTTATTACCAGAAGATGGGACGGTACGTTGAGTTCAAGAATATCTGCTTCGTAGATACGCTGGACAACCTCGGCTTCTCCTCCGCGAAGAAATACACCGAGGCCGGCAGTTTTGATTTCGGCGGCTTCTCCCCGGAAAATCTGGAACGGATCAAGCGCCAGAACAGGCGTAAAATCTCCGTCATCATCGGAAATCCGCCATACAACGCCAATCAGCTCAACGAAAACGAGAACAACAAGAATCGGGAATACCCGGGCATCGATAAACGCATCAAGGACACCTACATCGCGGAAAGCACCGCGCAGAAGACCAAGCTCTACGATATGTATGCCCGCTTCATCCGCTGGGCGAGCGACCGGCTGGACAAGAACGGGGTTATTGCCTTTGTTTCCAACAATTCTTTTATTAATGCAAGGACATACGACGGTTTTAGAAAAGTCGTGGCCAAAGAGTTTAATGAGATTTACATCATTGATATGAAGGGAGATGCCCGGACAAGCGGCGAAAGGCGCAGGCGCGAAGGCGGCAATGTTTTCAGTGACCAGATTCGGGTCGGTGTGGCCGTTTATTTCCTGATACGAAAAGACAGAGCCAAAGGATGTAAAATCTTCTACCATTGTATCGATGATTATCTCCCGTCAGAAACCAAGAAGGCCTACCTCCGGGATAACCGAATACAGGACCTGCCCTTCGACCACATTCAGCCGGATGCACATCACAACTGGATCAATCTGACAGAAAATAACTGGGACGATCTGTTGCCGGTAGCATCAAAGGACGTCAAATTGTTGAAGGGGAAGATCAATGAGAAAGCAATCTTCAAGCTTTTTTCGTTGGGGGTGGTCACCAATCGGGATGACTGGGTTTATGACCAGAGAGAAGAGAATCTTGAGCGGAAGATAAGATTTCTGATCGGGGTTTATAACCATGAGGTTGAAAGGCTTTCCGGAAAAATAACGCGAGGCGAGGTCGGGGATAACGTAGATTATGCCATCAAATGGACTCGCGCCGTCAAGAATGACTTGGCGAAAGGAAAGCCGTACGCTTTTCAGAAGGAATGCATGTCGAACTGTCTGTATCGTCCCTTCATCAAAAGGAGACTCTATTTCAGCCACGAACTCAACGAGATGCAGTATCAAAATCCCTTGATTTTTCCGGATAAGACTGCCGAAAATATAGTTATTGCTGTCAATGTCAGCGACAAACCCTTCAATGTCTTGGCCTCAAATCATCTGGTTGATCTGCACTTCAACGGCGACTCTCAGTGCCTCCCCCTCTACCGTTACGATCGAGAGGGCGAACGGGGCGATAACATCACCGATTGGGCATTGAAGCAGTTTCAAAGCCATTACAAAGACAAGGCGATCACCCGCCTCGATATCTTCCATTACGTCTACGCCGTTCTCCACGATCCTGTCTATCGGGAAAAGTACCGGCTCAACCTCAAACGGGAATTCCCCCGCATCCCCTTTTACGACGACTTCCGGAAATGGGCGACCTGGGGCAGGCGGTTGCTGGAACTGCACCTTGGGTATGAACAGGCCGATCCTTATCATCTGACGCGCATAGACATAAAACCGGAACCTGACAAGCCGACTCTCACCGTCAAAGCAATACTCAAGGCCGATAAAGCTGCCGGCGTCATTCACGTGGACAGCGCGACGACCTTGAAAGGCGTTCCGCCCGCCGCCTGGGAGTACCGACTCGGCAACCGTTCCGCAATCGAGTGGGTCCTCGAATATCACAAGGAGCGCAAGCCCAAAGACCCGACCGTCCGCGAGAAGTTCGACGCCTACCGATTTGCCGACTATAAAGAACAAGTCATTGACCTGCTCCGGAGGGTCTGCACGGTCAGCGTGGAGACGATGAACATCATCCATGCGATGATTGTGAAAAAATAGACGAACATGGACGACAACCTGATCAAGACCCTGGCCGAAGAGGCGGCGGAGATCGGTGTCCGTCTGGGAACGGCGGAGCTGGAATACTTTGTCGCCTACCACCGGGAGATCCTCCTCTGGAACCGGCGGATGAACCTCGTCTCGGAACGTTCTTCCCGGGAAATCGTCGTCCGCCACTTTCTCGATTCGTTGACGCCGGCGCCGTTTCTGGAGCGCCCGCAAGGTTCCCTGATCGATCTCGGAAGCGGAGGCGGATTTCCCGGCATTCCGTTGCGGATCGCGCTGCCCGATCTGCAACTGTCGCTCGTCGAAACCTCCCGGAAAAAATCCTCTTTTCTCTCTCATATCGTCCGGACCCTTGCCCTCGATGGGGTTCAGGTGATCCAGGAGCGCGTTGAAACGCTGACCGCCGGGAAGACCCTTTCCGGCCGCTTCGATGCGGTCATCTCGCGGGCGGCATTCAAACTTCCCGAACTGCTCCGGATGGCCGCTTTTTTCCTCAAACCGGGCGGCCAATTGATCGCAATGAAGGGGCCCGTTCCGCGGATCGAGATGGCGGAAACCGAGCGGATTTCAACCGCGGCGGGGATGGCCTTCACGACCCAGCGGCGCGTCTCCCGGTCCGGCAAAAATAGTCCAAGAATAATCATCATTTACAATCGCGTTTTTGGCTGATCTTTTCTTGAAAAAATCTTTATTAAAATCGGTTTTTGTGTTACCCTTGACGCCGATTCCACCATAAAAAAAAGCGCGGGGCTTGTTCCGTTAAATGATCTGTAAAATCATGAGTATGGCCAATCAAAAGGGGGGGGTGGGCAAAACCACGACGGCCATCAATCTATCGGCCTCGCTGGCCGCGGCGGAAAAGCGAACCCTGCTGATCGACTGCGATCCCCAGGGAAACGCAACGAGCGGCATGGGAATCAACGGCGAAGCGATCCGGGAAAAGAACCTCTACCACTGCCTGATTGAGAATCGGCCCCTGCGGGAAGTGATTGTCGAAACGCAGGTCCCCCATCTGGATCTGGTCCCCGCGAACCAGGATCTGGTCGGCATCGAACTGGAGTTCATCTCGCTGGAGGACCGGGAAAAAAGGCTCAGAAACCTGTTGCGGGACCTCAAGACGGTCTATGAGTATATCCTGATCGACTGCCCGCCGTCGCTCGGTTTTCTCACGGTAAACGCGCTGGTGGCTTCCGATTGCCTGATCGTTCCCCTGCAATGCGAGTACTTCGCGATGGAGGGTCTGGGCCACCTGCTCACGACGATGGGCTTGATCAAGAACCGACTCAACCCCACCCTGACCCTGGGAGGAATTCTGTTGACCATGTACGACACGCGAAATTTGCTTTCCCGCCGGGTCAGCGAGGAGGTGCGCGGCCATTTCGGAAATCTGGTCTTCCGGACGGTCATCCCGCGGAATGTCCGCCTCTCGGAGAGCCCCAGCCATGGACTTCCGATCATTCTATATGACATCCGATCCCGCGGCGCGGTCTCCTACATGGAGCTGGCCAAGGAAATCCTGAGCAACGGGAGGATATGATGCCGCCAAAGAATTCCCTCGGCAAGGGTCTGGGGGCGATGTTCCCCGATCTTCTGAATCATATCGGCGATCGCCCGTCGTTCGTTCAGTGCGGGATCGAGGAACTGATCCCAAACCGATTCCAGCCCCGGCGGAACTTCAACGACGAGGACCAGAAGGAACTGGTCGCCTCCGTGAAGAAAAGCGGCATCATTCAACCGATCCTCGTGCGGAAGGCGGACAACGGATACGAGATCATCGCCGGCGAACGACGCTGGCGGGCGGCGCAGACGGCCGGCCTCAAAGAGGTCCCCATTATCATCCGCAAGGCGGAGGATCGGGAACTGGCGGAACTCTCGTTGATTGAGAACATCCAGCGCGAGGCCCTGAATCCGATTGAAGAGGCGGAAGCCTATCAGACCCTGCTGACCCGTTTTTCGCTCTCGCAGGAAGAGATCTCCGCCCGCGTCGGAAAGGATCGCTCGACGATCGCCAACACGGTCAGGCTGCTGAAGCTTCCCGAAGCCGCCCGGAAAGCGCTGACCGGGAAGAAGATCAGCGCCGGACATGCCCGCGCGCTTTTGGCGCTGGAACAGCCGGGTGAACAGATCAGCGCGTTGAAGATCATCCAGCAGAGGGATTTGAACGTCCGCGACACGGAACGGCTGATTCGAAAGCTGAAAAAGGCGCCGGACAAAAAGAAACCCGGACGCAAGGATCCGTACCTGACGGATCTTGAGAGAGAACTCTCCTCGCAACTGCTGGCGGCGGTTCGGATTCACGCCGGTAAAAAAGCCGGAACCATTGAAATCCGTTACACAAACGGGGAGGAACTGAATCGTCTGGTCCGGCTTCTTCTTGGGTAAAACAGGGAACGGATTTCAATCCTTTCCCCGTTTTATGGAAACATTGTCCACAGGTGTGGATAAAACTGTGAATAAGGTTGTGAAAATTGGACATTCTTTGGGATAAAACGGTTAAAATCCTTAAGGAAAAAGTAAGCCAACATAACTTTGATACCTGGATACGTCCGCTCCGGATCACCGCTATGGAGGGGGACTCTGTTCAACTTCGTGTTCCCAACCGTTTCTTCCGCGATTGGCTGGTCGAAAATTATCTGCCGCTGATCCGGGAGTCGTTGAAGTCGGAGACCGGCATCCCGTTTCAGGTGAATTTTGTCATCGAACAGGAAGCCGGTCCAACCCAGGAGATCGTGAAATCGAGCGGCACGCCTATATCCGAGAAGACCACACCCAAAAGACCGTCTCGCGGGCGCGCGCACTCCTCGCTGAACGCAAACTACAGCTTTGATCGTTTTGTCGTGGGCTCCTGCAACCAGTTCGCCCATGCCGCCTCCGTTGCCGTCGCCGAGCAGCCGGCAAAGAATTACAATCCGCTGTTCATCTACGGTGGCGTTGGACTGGGCAAAACGCACCTCTTGAACGCCATCGGATTGAAAACGTTGACTCTTTTTCCGGAATTGAATGTCGTATACGTTTCCGCGGAGATCTTCGTAAACGAGCTGATCAATTCGATCCGCTATGACAAAATGCCGAAATTTCGGGAAAAGTTCAGAAACATCGACTGCCTGCTCATCGACGACATCCAGTTTATCGGCAACAAGGAACGGACCCAGGAGGAATTTTTTCATACCTTTAACACCCTTCATGATGCCGGGAAGCAGATCGTCGTCACCAGTGATAAGTTTCCCAAGGATATCCCAAATTTAGAGGAAAGATTGCGTTCCCGATTCGAGTGGGGATTGATCGCCGATATTCAACCGCCGGAGATTGAAACGAAAATCGCCATCTTGGAAAAAAAGGCACAGGAGAACCATATTGACCTTCCCAGCAATGTCTCCCTCTACCTCTCCTCCCAAGCCGATTCCAATATACGGGAATTAGAAGGTTATCTTGTCCGGATCGCCGCCTACTCCTCGCTGACCGGGAGGCAGATCGACCTGGATCTGGTCAAGGATGTTTTGAAACAGCTCTTCCGCAAAGAAGAAAAAAAGGACTTGACCATCGAGGAAATCGTGAAAGCGGTCGGCTCTTTCTTCAATATCAGGATTTTAGAGATTAAATCGCAGAAAAAAAACAAGAACCTCGTTGTCGCCAGACAGGTTTCCATGTTTCTGGCACGGGAAATGACCAGCGCTTCCTTTCCGGACATCGGGGAAAAGATCGGCAGTCGGGATCACTCGACGGTCATCTATGCTCACAACAAAATCAAAAAGATGCTGGAGACGGACGCGTCCCTGCGGGAATCCGTAAAAAAAATACAAGATCTTCTGCACAAGGGGTAATTTTTTGAACAACCCTTTCTCCACAGGCGCTGGGGAAAAATAGAACGTAAAACGGGATAGAAACGGGGTTATGAACACCTTAGACAGGGACTAATACTACTACTATTTTTTTATAAAGGGGATTTTTCTTTCTATCATATAACCTGTTGGCCGAGTGGAAAGGATGGGAAAGCCATGGAATTCAATATCAAAAGGGATCTGTTTTCTGCGGGCATTCAAAAAACATTGGGAATTGTGGAGAAAAAGACCACGATGCCGATTCTGAGCAACCTGCTTCTCAGGGCAGGTCCGAATCGGGTCACCATCATGGCGACCGATCGGGAGATCGGTTTGGTGGCGGATTATGATGCCGATGTTGTCCGGGAAGGGGAAATTACGCTATCCGCAAGAAAACTCCATGAAATGGTTCGTGAAATTCAGGGAGATGTGATTCATGTCGTCAAGAATGAACGGGATGTGGTGATTCTGACTTGCGGCAAAGCGGTTTATCGGATTCCCGGCATTCCCGCGGATGACTATCCGTTGGTTGTGGATCAAGGCGATCTGGCCATGTACAAGCTCAAGGCGGCCATCTTGAAAGAGATGATTCGAAAAACCGCCTTTGCCATGTCGGCCGATGAGATGCGAAAGACGCTGTGCGGGGTTTTTCTGGAAACGGAAAAAAACGGAGAGCGTTTTATCATCCAAATGGTTGCAACGGACGGACATCGTTTGGCCATGATGAAAATGGATACGGGGGAGAAGGATTTTCTGATGCTGGAAAAAGGGATGATCCTTCCCCGCAAGGGTCTGGGCGAAATTCGGCGACTGGTCGAGGATGAGGCCGGGGATGTATTCATTGGGGTTCAGCAGGGAACATGCATTGTCAAGACCGATCATACCTTGTTGAAAGTCAGTCTGATCGATGGGGATTACCCGGAATACCGGCGTGTGATCCCGGCGGAAAAGGGGGTTGTTTTCAGATTGGCGAAGGACAAGTTTCTCCATGCGCTGCGCAGAATGAGCGTCATCGCCTCCGATCAATACAATGGCGTAATCCTGACCCTTTCGGCGGATAAGATGGTTTTGAATTCGAACAACCCGGATGTCGGCGAGGCCAATGATGAAATCGACGTCATTTATGCGGATGAAACGAAAAATGTCGGATACAACGTGACGTATCTGACGGATGCGTTGGAAGTGATTGATGAAGAGCAGGTGGATTTTGAAATCGGTGAAGGGATGAAACCCGGGATCGTCAGGGCGGTCGGGAACGATAATTATTTTTGTATCGTCATGCCGCTGAAATTGTAGGGTTTAGTGATCATTCACGTTTTTCGTCTGAAAATCGATCCAAATGAAGACGGATAGGAAGAGGTTTGATGGAAGAAATTAAGCAGGACCGGGAAGAGAAAACCAAGATTCAGGAAGATTACGATGCCGACAGCATCCGGGTGTTGGAAGGGCTGGAGGCGGTCCGGAAACGACCGGCCATGTACATCGGGAGCACCGGGAAGGATGGGTTGCACCACCTGGTCTATGAGGTCGTCGACAACAGCATCGATGAGGCATCCGCGGGTTTCTGCGATACGATTGTCGTCAAAATCAGGGTCGACAATAGTATCGTGGTGGACGATAATGGTCGCGGAATCCCGGTGGACATTCACAAGACGGAAGGGGTTTCGGCCGCCGAGGTCGCCCTGACCAAACTTCATGCCGGAGCGAAGTTTTCCAACGAAAGTTACAAAATCTCCGGCGGTCTTCACGGCGTCGGCGTCTCGGTCGTGAATGCCCTTTCGGTGTATCTTGAGCTGGAAGTGAGGCGCGACGGCGGCGTCTACAACCAGTCCTACGCCCGCGGGATACCCAACGCGCCGCTGGAACAGATCGGCAAAACAAAGAGTCGCGGAACCAAGGTTACCTTCAAGCCGGACGACAAGATCTTTGAGGATACGGAGTTCAGTTACGACATCCTCTCCAACCGGCTGCGCGAATTGGCCTTTCTCAATTCCGGGGTGAAGATCACGCTGATCGACGAGCGGATCGACCGGCAAAGCGAATTTTTCTACAAAGGGGGAATCGTCTCCTTTGTGGAATATATCAACCGAAGCAAAAAGGTCCTTCACAAGAATCCGATCTTCATCAGCGGCGCCAAAGAAGACTGCATGGTCGAGGTGGCTCTCCAATACAACGACACCTATGCGGAAAACATCTTTGCCTTTGCCAACAGCATCAACACGACGGAGGGGGGAACGCACCTGATCGGCTTCCGTTCGGCCCTCACCCGGGCGTTCAACAACTACGCGACCAGCAGCAACCTGTTGAAAAACGGGAAAGAGTCCCTGAAGGGCGAGGATCTTCGTGAAGGGCTGGCCTGCGTGATCAGCATCAAAATCCGCAACCCGCAGTTCGAAGGGCAGACCAAGACAAAGCTCGGCAACAGCGAGGTCAAGGGGCTCGTCGAGGGGATCGTCTACGATAAAATTAGTTCATATCTTGAGGAAAATCCGTCTATTGCCAAACAACTCCTGGGAAAGTGCCTGGATGCCGCGCGGGCGCGCGAGGCCGCCCGGC
>DIKL01000063.1:16715-19132 GCA_002424545.1 Syntrophaceae bacterium UBA5619 | reverse complement strand
TCACGGCGATGATCCTGGGGATCGGCTGCCTCCTGTCCCTAACCTTGTCCGATCTCCATTTTCTGACCTGGTTCAAGGACCTCAACGCCGCTCTCGTCTTCTGGGGATTCTTTCTCCTGGGAGTGTTTCTGAGCATCCTCTTGCTGTTCGTCCTGCAATGGATCCAGGGTCTCCGAATGATTTTCGGGGGTCGCCCCATCCAGTACGACCAGAACAACATCCCCTATTTCGATGTCTTCTTCGCACTGATGGCCTCGCTTGTCTCGATCTACATTTTCGTGGAATTCCACAACATCGGCCTTCGGGCGGGAAGTACCACGCAGGCAGACATGGTCGTCGGCGCAATGGCGATCCTCTTCGTCCTTGAGGGCGCGCGCCGGAGCATCGGCGCTCCGCTTCCGATCATCGCGATCCTGGTCCTGATCAACTGCTATCTCGGACCCTACTTTCTGAAGATTCCCGGATTAACGCTCTTCGCCCACCGCGGCTACGGCGTCTCCCGGATCATCGACTACATGTATCTGGGGACGGAGGGAATCTACGGCATCCCATTGGGCGTCGTCGCCACCTTCGTCTTCCACTTCGTTCTCTTCGGCCTGTTCATCTCCCGGACGGGTCTGGGACAGCTTTTCATGGACCTGGCGATGGCGATCGCCGGGGGCACCGCCGGCGGTCCGGCCAAGGTGGCCGTCGTCTCCAGCGGGATGTTCGGCTCGATCAGCGGCAGCTCCGTTGCCAACACGGTCACTACCGGCTCCTTCACGATCCCGATGATGAGGAAGGTGGGATACAAGCCGGTCTTCGCCGGGGCGGTGGAGGCGACCGCCTCCACCGGGGGCCAGCTGATGCCGCCGATCATGGGGGCCGCCGCCTTCATCATGTCCGATTTTCTCGGGGTTCCCTACATCAAGATCGCGGCCGCCGCCGTGATCCCGGCCCTGCTTTTCTACTTCGCCGTCGGCTGGATGGTCCATCTCGAGGCCCTGAAGATCGGCTTGCTCGGCCTTCCGCGGGAGATGCTGCCCCGGGTGCTGACCGTCCTCAAACAGCGGGGGCTGCTCGTCGCGCCGTTGTTCATCATCGTCTTTCTGCTGATCTCCGGCCGGAGCCCCTTCCTCGCTGCCTTCTGGGGAATCATCCTCACGGTCACGATCGGCCAGATCCACCCCCGGACAATCGCCTTCCTGGTCCCGGTCCTGCTTTCGATTCCCTCCATCCTCTTCGAAATCAACCCGCTGCTCCATTCGCTTCCGGTCGCGGCCCTCTGGGGGGTCGTCCTGGCGACGGGCCTCGCCGTCACCTTCCGCTACAGCCACCGGAGCGCCTGGATCGCGTCGCTGGTCGTTTCGTTGATCCTCGCCGTCCAGCTTCTCTACCGAGTTGAGCCCTACCTCTCCTCCTTCTGGGCGAATATGCTGATCGTAGCCGTCGGGATCTTCTACAAGGACAGCAAGATGAAGATCCCCGACATCCTGAGCGCGCTGGAGTGGGGAACGAAAAACGCGATCGCGATCGGCGCCGCCTGCGCCTGCGTCGGATTCATCGTCGGCGGCACGACGCTGACGGGCCTCGGCCTCAAGTTCGCAGCCACGGTCATCAGCCTTGCCCAGGGGGCAACGGCGGGCATCCTCCAGTTCGACCTGCTGCACCTGCTGAGCGCCAAGGGGGTAACGCTCTTTTTCACGCTCTTCTTCACGATGTGCTCCTGCTTCATCCTCGGGATGGGGATCCCTACGACGGCCCAGTACATCGTGGCCTCGATGATCGCCGCGCCGGCCCTGATGGAATTCGGGATTCCGCCCCTCGTGTCGCACATGTTCGTCCTCTACTTTGCCGTGCTCGCCGACGTCACGCCGCCGGTCGCGCTGGCGGCCTACGCCGCGTCGGGGATCTCGGGGGCCGATCCGTTCCGGACGGGGCTCACCGCCTTCCGCCTCTCCTCGGCCGGATTCATGATCCCCTACGTCTTCGTCACGGCGCCGATCCTCCTGTGGTACCCGACCCTTCTCGACGGAAAGATCCCCTTCAATTACGAACTGTTCGCGCAGGTCGTTTTCACCGCTTTTTTGGGGATTATAGCGCTCGGGGCAACGATGATCGGCTACATGAAGTACCACTCCACCCTCATCGAGAGGATCGCCACCGGAATCGCCGCCGCTTTTCTGATCACACCGGAAAGCTATACCGACTATATCGGTGGGGGCATTCTCCTGGCGGTTTTCCTGAAACAGATGTTCCGGAAACGCCGGATCGTCGGCAAGAACAAGGAAGTATCCAAATCCAAGTGGGAGGTTTCCAATGACCGTTAAAAAAATTCGGGTCATTCATTACGGCCTCGGGCCGATCGGCCTGGCCACGGCGAAACTGGTCCTGACAAAACCGGACATGGAGATCGTCGGGGCCGTGGATATCGCGAA
>DIKL01000063.1:12998-16650 GCA_002424545.1 Syntrophaceae bacterium UBA5619 | reverse complement strand
CGCCTCTTCGCCAAGGTGCCGGCCGATGTGGTCGTCCATACGGCCGGTTCGCGGCTGAAGCGGGTTGTCGGCCAGGTGGAAGAGATCCTCCGGGGGGGGAAGAACCTCGTTTCCTCGGCGGAGGAGCTCCTCTTCGCCGTACCGGAAAATGCGGATGCCGCCGCAAAAATCGACAAGCTGGCCAGGGAAATGGGCGTTACGGTCCTGGGAACGGGCGTCAATCCGGGCTTCGTCATGGACGCGCTGCCGCTTACGTTGACCGGCGTCTGCGCGGAGGTCCGGGAGGTCCATGTGGAACGGGTCGTCGACGCCGGCACGCGCCGCTACCCGCTCCAGCGAAAGATCGGAGCGGGAATGACGCCGGAGCTGTTCCGGCAAAAGGTCGCCGAAAAGGCGATGGGGCATGTCGGCCTCCGGGAGTCGCTCCATATGATCGCTGATCGCCTGCATTTCGTTCTCGACGACATTCGCGAGACCGTTGAACCGGTGATCGCCGAAAAACCTCTCAAAACAAACTATTTCGAGCTGAAGCCCGGAGACGTCGCGGGCATCCGAAACATCGGCGAGGGCTTCCGGGAAGGGAAAAAGATCGTCACGCTGGACCTGCGGATGTATATCGGGGCGGAGAATCCCCATGATTCCATCCGAATCGTCGGCACTCCTGATTTGAACCTGCGGATGGAAGGGGGCGTGGCCGGCGATCAGGCGACGGCCGCCATCCTCGTCAATTCCATCCCGGCCGTGATTGCCGCGGCCCCGGGTCTGGTCACGGTCAAGGACCTGCCGGCGCCCTGGTGTCATCAGGCCTGAAAGAAGGAGCGGACATTCGGTCATCCGCAAAGAAATTCTCCGCTCCCGCGCGGGGAATGATCAGGATCGATCGTTTGCCCGCCGCCGGGACCGGAGATGATGCATGCTGAAGATCCGTTGTTCCGAGTGCATGAGGGATTTCATCTGGACGGACGAGATGCCGCTCCGGGGAAAATGTCCGAATCCGGACTGCGACGGCGAGTACGATGTCCGCGCTGCGCTGCGGAAAAACCTTGAAACGAGGGAACCCGCCGTCGCGCGAACCCTTCTCTGCCCGGCCTGCGGCGGACCGATCCGCTCCCGCTGGACGATCTGCGGCGGTTGCGACCGGATCGTGGCCGGCTCCCGGGCCTTCCAGAAGCGGCACTTGATCGTCCTGACGGCCGTCGCGCTCCTGTTTCTCTCCCTCATCATTCGCGTCTGGCGCCATTTTTAGCCCGGAACGGCAACGTTGCTCGTAGTCAAATGAAGACCAGACTGACGGATTTACTCAATATCAGGTGCCCGATCATACAATCCGGCATGGCTTCCGTCGCCACCCCTTCTCTGGTCAGTGCCGTATGTAAGGCTGGGGGGTTAGGCATTCTGGCTGCCGCCGGACAGTCCGCTGAAGTGCTTCGCGATGAAATCCGGCAGCTACAGAAAACCACCGACGGCATGTTTGGCGTAAACCTGGTCCCGATAGCGCCAAGGTTTCCAGACCATTTCCGGGTTGCTCTGCAAGAAAAAGTGCCGGTACTGTGCTCCGGTCTCAGAAATCCATTTTCCCTGACCGATACGAAAAAACCGGCAGGGATGATGTACATACCCACGGTGGGAAATCTCAAGCAAGCTTTGAGTGTGGAACGCTCCGGGGCTGACGCCGTAATCGTACAGGGCGTAGAGGCCGGCGGTCATGCCAGTAAAATATCTTCGATGATCCTCATACCGGAAGTAGCCGAGAATGTTAAAATTCCGGTAGTCGGTGCAGGAGGCTTCTGCGATGGCAGAGGATTGGCGGCTGCTTTAATGCTGGGGGCGGAAGGAATAGCCATGGGCACTCGATTCGCCATCACCCAAGAAAGCCCCATTCCTGCAGCGCTGAAAGAAATATATTTAAAATCAGACACGGCAGATGTCGTATTGAGCTCGGTGTGGGATGGGTTCCCGATGAGGGTGATCAGGGGAGAGAAGATGAAGCGTTACCGGGGATGGTGGACTCATCCCTGGGACCTTCCCATAATGATATTATCCGCCAAGAAAGCCTATGGCGCGAGCTGGCGGGAAATGATGGCAGCCGTAAAAGGCGCCCGGTTGCTTCACGCCAATCTGATGCAGTACCTCGTCGGAATGGAGAAAAATCGTATTTGTATCGTCACCGGCGACATCAGCAGAGGGTTCTCGCCATCCGGTCAGGTGGTCGGCAGAATTAAGGACATTCCTACCTGCCGGGAACTCATCAACCGTATTATAGCTGAAGCAGATGCAGCCAGAGATATTCTGCTCTCCGATAGAAGCTCAAGCACTCATGGAGCAGTAGCGATTTGAATACAAACGTTTGGTCCGACTGAGAGAAAACGGGGCGTACCGACCCCGACAAACAAAACATTGGTAGCGGCGATCAAAGGGATCGAATTCGGTCTGGAGGAAAAACCACACTGATCGAAAATGATCGGGAAAAGGGTGATTTTGGACCGCGATGGTTACTCATAGTGCAGCGCGTCGATGGGGCTGAGCAGGGACGCCTTATAGGCGGGATAGAAACCGAAGAAAAGCCCGACGAATCCTGAAAAGCCGAACGCCAGCAGAACGGACAGCGGGGAAACGACGGTCGCCCAGCCGACCAGTACCGTAAGGATCTTCGATCCCGAAATGCCGAGGATGATCCCGATCACGCCGCCGATGAGGGAAAGCGTCAGCGCTTCGATAATGAACTGCAAACGGATGTCCCAGGTCTTCGCCCCGACGGACATCCGGATGCCGATCTCCCGGGTCCGTTCCGTCACGGAGACCAGCATGATGTTCATGATGCCGATCCCCCCCACCAGCAGCGAGACGGAGGCGATTGCCGCCAGGAGCAGGCCCATGACCTGGGTGGCCTGTTCCCGCGCTTCCATCATCTGGGTCAGATTCCGCACCGTGAAATCCTTCTCCTGACGCGGTCCGATCCGGTGACGCTGGGTGAGCAGATCGTTGATCTGCTCTTCCGCCGCCGCCAGAAGATCGGCGCTTCTCGCCTTGACGGTCATGGACCGGACCATCCCCACGAAAGGCGTCCCGAAGATCTTTTTCTGGGCCGTCGTGATCGGGACGAAGATCGTATCGTCCTGGTCCTGACCGCGGTCCGACTGCCCCTTTGCTACCAGAACGCCGATGACCGTGAAGGGGATCTTCTTGATCCGGATGATCTGCCCCACGGGATCCGCGTTGCCGAAGAGGTTGTCCACGACGGTCTGCCCGAGCAGGCAGACCTTGGTGGCGTTCCGCACATCCTGATCCGTGAAGACCCTGCCGGAGGAGAGCGACCAGTCCCGGACGGGCAGAATGCCGGGGGTGGTTCCGATCACCCCCGTCGACCAGTTCTGATTTCCGTAAACCACCTGGGCCACGCCGTTGAACATGGGGGCCACATCGGAAACGGCCGGGCACTCCCGGAGGATGGCTTCGGCATCGTCCTGCGTCAGCGTCGATTGCGTGCCGCTCCCCATTCGGATGCCGCCGGAGGTGCTGCTCCCCGGCATCACGATCAGCAGGTTGCTGCCGATGCTGGCCATCTGCGCGGAGATCCTCTCCCTGGCGCCGGTCCCGACGGCCAGCATCGTGATCACGGCGCCCACGCCGATGATGATTCCGAGCATGGTCA
>DIKL01000063.1:0-12948 GCA_002424545.1 Syntrophaceae bacterium UBA5619 | reverse complement strand
GATCATGGGTTATCCCTTCTTCAACGGTTCGTCGCTGACGACGCACCCGTCTCGAAACCGGATGATCCGCCGGCTGAAGTCGGCAATGTCCGCTTCGTGGGTCACAAGGATCACCGTGATCCCGGATTCCCGGTTGAGCCGGACGATCAGCTCCATGATCTCGACACTGGAGCGGGTGTCGAGATTGCCGGTGGGCTCGTCGGCCAGGATCAACGGCGCCCGGTTGACCAGGGCGCGGGCGATCGCCACCCGNNGCTGCTGTTGACCGCCGGAGAGCTGTTTCGGGTGGTGGTGCTCCCGTCCCTCCAGGCCCATCGTCCTCAGGGCCTCCCTCGCCCGCTGCCGGCGCTCCCCGGGGGCGCACCCGTCGTAGAGCATCGGCAATTCCACGTTCTCCAGCGCCGTGGTGCGCGGAAGCAGATTGAACCCCTGGAAAACGAACCCGATCTTCTTGTTGCGGATTTCGGCCAGTTCGTCCCGGTCGCGGTCGCTCACATCCATTCCGTCCAGCAGGTATTGCCCGCCGGTCGGCACATCGAGGCAGCCGATCAGGTTCATGAACGTGGATTTTCCCGAACCCGAAGGGCCCATGATGGCTACAAACTCCCCGTGGTCCACCGACAGGGATACGCCATCGAGGGCGCGGACGGTTCCCTCCCCCAATTCGTAGACCTTCGTCAAGTTCCGTGTCTCGATCAATGCCATGATGCTCTCATCAGAAGAATCTCGGCCCGCGGTTTTGCGAAGCGTCCTTCTTCGTCCCCGTCGCTTCGATGATCACCGCATCCCCCTCCCGGAACTCCCCGGCGAGGACAGCGGTGCTGCTCCCGTCGCTGATCCCCACGGCGATGGGCACCCGGCGCGGCGTCCGGCCGTCGAGCACCCAAACCCCCTGCTTTGCCGTCAGGCTTCCTGAACGGTTCCCCTCCGGGCGGCCGGAATCTGCCGATTTTCCCGTACCGGTCGCCACATGGCCTCTGCGTTCTCCCGGCGGTTGTCTTGCGCCGGCGGTCCCATCCGCGGTCACCACCGGTCTCCTTTGAGGCTCCCCCTGCCGGAAACCGTCACCGGTGGCTGCTTCGCCGGGGCGCCCACCCGCCTGTTGCGGCGCGGCAACGGCAGCCGTGGCATTGCCGGACGGCTGCCATTTGAAACGCAGGGCGGCATTGGGAATGGTAAGAACGTTTCTCTCCACGGCCGTGACGATGGAGACATTGGCCGTCATGCCGGGTTTCAGCTTCAGCTCCGGATTGGCCACCTTGACGATGACGCTATAGGTGACGACGTTCTGGATCGTTGTGGGCGCATTCCGGATCTCCGACACCTTCCCGGAAAATGTGTGGTCCGGGTAGGCGTCGACGTTGAATTGGACCGATTGTCCCACCTTGACTTTTCCGATGTCCGCCTCGTCCACGTTGGTGTCGATCTGCATGCGGGTGAGATCCTGGGCGATACTGAAGAGGGTCGGCGTCTGAAAGCTCGCGGCCACCGTTTGTCCGATATCCACATTCCGGGAAATGACGATCCCGTCCACCGGCGAAAGGATGCGGGTATAGTTCAGGTTGGTTTCCTCCTGCTTCAGGGCCGCCCTCTGCTGTTCCACCTGCGCCTTCGCCACATTCAACTGGGCCAGCGCCGAGAGCCGGTTGGTGTCGGCCGTATCCAGATCGCTTCGGGCAATGAAATTCCTGGCGAAAAGGGTCCGATTTCGCTCCAGCGTCCGTTCGGCATCCTTCAGCGTAGCCTCCGCTTTTTCCACATTGGCCACGGCCGCCTGCAAATTGGCCCGGGTTTGCGCCACCTTCGCCTCGGAAAGCGCCGGATCGATCTGCGCCAGCAGTTGCCCTTTTTTGACCTGGGAATTGTAGTCCGCGAAGAGCTGCTTGACCGTCCCCGAAACCTGGGTTCCCACCAGCACGGTTGTCACCGCGCTCACCTGTCCCGTAGCGGTGACCGTCGCCCGAATCTCCCCCCGGGACACCTTCACCGTCTTGAACTGGACCCCGTTTCCCTTGCCCTTCAGGAAGTAAAAACCGCCCAGCGCCAGAACAACCGTCAAAACAACTGCAACCAGGATCTTCTTCATGGTGCCCCCGCCGCCTTCTCCAGGCTGGACTGCGCCAGCTTATAATCGTAAAGTGCCGATATTTGAGCCGTTTTCGCATTGCTTGTCGCCACGAGGGCATCGGTCACCTCGATGGGGCTGCCGACCCCCGCGGCGTAGCGTCCGTTGGCCAGCTCCAGGTTCTCCATGACCTGACGGACAATCAGCTCCGCCGCCACGCCCCGTTCCGCCGCCTCTCGCAGGTTCAGCCACGCCTTCCGGACATCCTGATCGATGGTCTGTCGCAGAAAGGCCTCATTGGCCGTCAGGACATCCAGATTGGCCTGGGCTTCCGCCACCTTGTACTTCGTCGAAAATCCGCTGAACAGCGGGACGCTGACCTCGGCGCCGAAACTCCAGCCCTGATCCAGCGGAAAGCTTCCTCCGCCCCAACCGTAGCCGGCATTGCCCGCAATGGTCGGATAATCACTCTTCCGGGCGAGTTCGATGCTCTGTTCCAGCGATCTTCGCATTTCGGCGATCGCCTTCAAATCCGACCGGCGATCATAGGCCTTGCGGATGGTCTCATCCAGATCGACCTCCACCAGCCGAGAGGAGAGCTGATCCGCAACGTCGTAATCCGGCGCCTCCGGCAATCCCATAGCGCTGTTCAGCGCTACCCGGGCCAGCCGGAAGGCGTTTTCGGCCTTGATGAGATTCAGCTTCGCGTTGGAAAGATCGACCTCGGCCTTGGTCACGTCGAATTTCGGTTTCGTGCCGACCTCGAAAAAAGCCGACGCCTGATCGAGATGATGCTGAAACTGTCCCACCATTTCCCGGGAGACGTCCCGGTTCCGACCGGCCCGGAGAAGTTCGAAGTAGGCCTGCTTGACCCCGAAACTCACCTGGGTGCGAATGTACTCCAACTCCGAACGGGTGGAATCCCGGTTGAACTCCTGGATCTTGACCTGCGTGGCGGTCTTGCCGAAGTCGTAGAGATTCTGGCTCAGAGAGACCCTGGAGGAGTAGCTGTCGTAAACCTCTCCCGCGGAAGTTGTCGGATCCGTTCGGCTGTACCCGGCCGATCCGTTCACCTGCGGATAATAACCGGCGCGGGCTTGGCCGATCCGGCTTTCCCCGGCCCTCAGGCTGCCGGCGGCCGCCCGGATGTCGGGATGTCTCGAAAGCGCGATGGCAATGCAGCGCGGAAGATCCAAGGTTTCTCCCTTGCGGATCGTCTCTTCCGCTCCGGCTGCCGACGCCGGGAGCGGCCAGAGACAGGCCCCCAAACAGACGACGAACAACAGAAATCTTTTCATATCGGATCCCATCACCCGCTTAATGTTCTGGACTGTCTCGGAATTTGCAAGCAGCATGCCATCACCGGAGAAGACGTATCTATCCGAAATCATGAAGATTGACTTCCACCCCTTCTTTCTTCTACCGAAAAGGCCGGATGCTTTTTATACACAATCCTCTCCGGATGGTTAAAAAGTATCCGGCCTAATGGACGAGGTGGAGCCGGATGCTGGTCCGGCCTTCGGCGGATTGGACCTCGGCACGGTCGGACAGGCTGCGGATCATGTATCCGGCAAGCCTCAGGGGCGCCCGTTCGTCGGAAAGCAGTTCTTGGGCGTCCGGCCTGACGGAAGGCAGTTCGATCGGCGCTCCGCGGTAGGTCATCTCCACATCGAGGTTAAACTCGTCAAACCGGACCTTCATCGCGATGGGCTCGGGGGTCAAATCATTTTCCACAGCCGCCTCGAAAAACTCGTTCATCGCCCCCATCGCCTTGCCGATCACCTCGCCCCGCGCCCCCCAGAGCCGTCCCCGCTGGTCCATGAACTGGTAGATCCTGTCCGACGGATCCACCCCCGGCGTCAGATTCAAGGTCGCCGATTTGGCGATCCCGATCCGGAAGAAGAGGTTCAGAACGACGGCGCAGATCGTGGCCAGCGAGAGGGAGGAGGCGAAGACCGGCTGGATCCAGGGATGAACCTCCCGGTAGAGTCCCGGCGCAAAATCGACGCTGAGGCCGAAGATGAGGGAAATGCCGATGACGAAGGTTTTCCGGGAGTCGATCATCCGCGACATGATGATCTGGATGCCGGCGAGGATCATGAAGCTCACGGCAAAGATCAGCGAGGCCCCCATGATCGGCGTCGGCATGATGACAAAGATGGAGGAGAGCTTCGGGAAAAAGGCCAGCAGGATCAGGATGGCCCCGGTGCTGTAGGCGATCCGGCGGCTCGTCGCCCCGGTGGCGATGGAGATGCCGATGTTGCTGGACGATACGGACTGCCCCAGGGCGCCCAGAAGCCCGGAAAAGAGATTCCCCGCCGCGCAGGCCAGAACCCCGCGGCTGATGTTCACCATGTCGGGCCTCTTCCACTGCGTATCGTTGATCTTCTGGCACGTCGTGACGTCCCCCATCGTCTTGAGCGCCGAAGAGAGGGCGGCCACGAGAAAAGGGACCAGGAGCGCCGAGTTGAAGGAGAGTCCGTAATGGCCCATCGCCGGGGGTGAAAAGAGCGGCGCCCCGAGCATGGTCCGGATCTGCTGGGGGGTCAAGACGCCGGCGAAAAAGGCCGCGGCGTAACCGACGATCATCCCCAACAGGACCGAGTAAAGGCGAAGCTTTCCGGCACCCCAGACGTTGAAGCCGGCCATGGCGGCCAGCGTAATGACGGCAACCAGTACGGCCCTCGGATCGGCAATGGAATGGGCCTTGTCGACCCCCAGAAATTTCTCGACGGCGATGGGAATGATCTCGATCCCCACCATCATCACGATGGTGCCGGTGACCTCGGCGGGGAAAACGGCGCGCATTCTCGCCAAAAAGCGGGAGAAGACGGCCTCGAAGCAGCCCGCGGCGGCCGTCATCCCGAAGATCAGGCTCAGCCCGCCCGTCTTTCCCGCCAGCAGCGATGCGGAGAGAAAGGCGGGGCCGTTGACCAGCGGGCACAGATAGCCGGACCCGACGGGACCTCGATGGAGCCCCTGAAGGATCGTGCCCACCCCCGTGGCCAGCATCGCCATACCGATCAAGTCGCGCGCCTGCGAGGGATCGCCCCCGATGGCCTCCACGATCACGACCGGAAAGATGAAGGCGATCGACATCACGGAGATGTGCTGGAACCCCAGAAGGATCAGGGCGATCCAGCCCGGACTTTCATCGACGCCGAAAAGCAGATTGGAGGGTTTCTGAGGCATAACATTCTTCCCTGTTTCTCTCAGAACGAACGCAGTGCCTCTTCCGCGGAGGCATATATGGGGAATATCTGGGTAAAACCGGCCATGTCGAAGATCTCCCGGATCGGCCTCGACAGGGATACGAGGACCACCTTGCCGCCGGCCCGGTTCGCGCCCTTGGCCAGCAGCAGCAGGCGCCGGAGGGCCGCGCTGCTGATGTATTCCAAATGGGCAAAATCGATCAGAAAGTTCTTCTCGCCCCCCTCCAGCAGCGGCAGCACCCTCTCTTCGAAGAGCGATGAGGTCGAGGCGTCGAGCTTGCCGTGCACCGCCAGGATGACGACGTTTCCCTGTCGATTCTCCCAGATTTCCATCAAGCCCTCTCCTTCTCGGAAAAAAGATTCACAGTCTTCGCCCCAGCGTCCGGCATCTCCCCTCCCGTGCATCGCAACGCCAGCATCGTGATATCGTCGCTCTGCTCGTTTGTGCCGACGAATCGGGCAATATCGGCAAGGATTTCCCGGCACAACGCCTCCGGTTGCAGATGGTGGAACCGGCTCAGGGTTGTCTGCAGCCGGTCGTCCGAATAGAGTTTTTCCGCCTTATCCATCGCCTCCGTAATCCCGTCGGTGTACAGGAAAAGGGTTTCGCCCGGCTGAAGCTGAACCGATCGGTTCCCGTAAGGGATGTTCTCCTGGACGCCGACGGCCATGGCGGGCGGAACGTCAAGCATCGTCGCCCCCGTCGGTCGGACCAGATAGGGCGGATTGTGCCCGGCGTTGCTGAAGACAAGCTCCCTGGTTCGCCGGTCAAAGAAGCCCGCAAAAAGCGTCACGAAGGTCATCGTGTCGTTGCCGTCGCAAAGTTCGTTGTTCAGGCGGGCCAGGAGACGGGCGGGGTCGATCGCCCCTTTGCGCGCCTCGGCCCTGATCAGCTTTTGGGTGATGGCCATGTACATGGACGCCGGCACCCCTTTGCCGGCCACATCCCCGATGACGATACAGAGGTGATCCGCATCGATCGGAAAGAAATTGTACAGGTCGCCGCCCACCTCCTTCGCCGGTTTCATCACCGCGTGAATCTCCCCTCCCGAATGCCCCCCCTGGGACGGCGCCGGTTTGGGAACCATGGTCATCTGGATTTCCCGGGCGATGTTCAGTTCGCTGTCGATCCGCTGTTTGGCGGCCTCGGTCCGTCGCTCCTGGGCAAGATTGTCGAGCATGAAGATGAAGACGGCGATCCCGACGCCGTTGGCCACGATCATCGGGATCAGAGCCGCGCTGACCAGGGATACGACCTCTTCCCCGGTGCCGGATATGGCCAGGGCTATCCCGATGTGGGCGATCTCCATCACGGCCATCAGCAACACCGCTTCCCAGATCCGGATCTCTTTGCCCCTTTTCAACAGAAAGAGAAGCCCGCCGAGAAAACCGGCCAGGATCGGAGCCAGCGCACAGGGAAGGGCCGTGATCCCCCCCAGGGGGTAGCGGTAAATCCCGCCGATCAGGCCGGCGACCGACCCGACGAGAGGGCCCGCCAAGAGACCGGCAATGGCGGGTCCGAGGTCCCGGAAATTGGCCATGCCGCCAAAAATCTCAATGCCGGTGATCGTCCCATAGACGGAGAAGATACCGAAGATCAAGGTCAAAAAAATACGATTTTTCAGGGAAAATCTACGGTTCAGAACATCACCGAAGAGCGGGATCCTCGTCAGCAGATAGGCGAGAATCATGAAAACGGACAGGTTCCGGATCAGGGCGATGATCAGATCGATGATCTTGTGTTCCATACGCGTTCCTTTTGCAGTAGCTCTGTGCTGCGCCTCCGGCGAGTCTTACCCGTCCGGCGCATTTTTTGTTTCCGCCCGGCATCGTTGCCCGATTGCGGCAGCAAGACGGACGCCGACCATTTCATCCCGGAGGGTTCGCTTCCACCGGCGATGGCTGCCGGCAAACCGCCTCCGCAAGCAGGGCCTCGATAAACCGCACGCCCATCTCCATCTGCGAAACGGAAATATGTTCCTTCGGCGAATGGGAATCCTCGATGCCGATCCCCAGCCCCACGCAGGGCACCCCCCGGAGGTTGAAGATATTGGCATCCATGCCCGCTCCCGTCGTCCAGAGCCGGGATTCGATGCCGAGCGCTCGGGCGGCGCGGAAGGCATTCGCGATCACCGGATGAGATTCGGCAACCGTGAAAGCCTCGAAGGAAATCTCACGCCGAACGGTCACGTCGGCGCCGGCGGTTGCGGCCGCCTCCTCAAAGGCGCCCACCGTATCCCGGATCTCGTTCTCCAGCTTCTCCCTGTCGATGCTCCGGACCTCGACGACCACCTCCGCCCGGTCCGGGACGATGTTCCGTGCCTTGCCGCCATGGATGAGGCCCACGTTCGACGTCGTTTCCCGATCGAGGCGTCCCCAACGGAGGCGCGCAATAGCCGCGGCCGCGGCAACGATCGCATTGACCCCCTTCTCCGGACAGATTCCGGCGTGGGCGGCCCGGCCTTCGATCACGAAATCGAGGTCCACCTTCGAGGGGGCCCGATGAACGATATTGCCCACCGGGCCGTCGCCGTCGAGGACATAGCCGAAGTCCGCCCGGAGATCCGCGGGCAGATAATGGGCTCCGAAGAGCCCCACCTCCTCCTGGACGGTAAAGACGGCTACGATCGGTCCATGGGGAAGAACGCCGTCTTTCTGCCCGGCAAGAACACCGAGGATGATGGCCATCCCGGCCTTGTCGTCCGCCCCGAGGACGGTTTCGCCGTTGCTGTAGACCACGCCGTCCCGGACAACCGGGACCATCCCCTCCGTAGGGCCGACCGTATCCATGTGGGCGCAGAGCAGGACGGTGGGACCGGCGGCGTTTCCCGGCAGCCGGGCGATCACGTTGCCCGTGTCGCTCCCCGAGCGGGAAGCCGAGTCATCGACAACCGTCTCCACCCCCAAACCGCGGAGCCTGTCGACCAAATATTCGGCAACCGGTCCTTCCCGGCGGGAAGGGCTGTTCAGGGAGGCCAGCGCGATGAATTCCTCCGCAACATCGATCTTCATCGTTTATTCTTCTCCTTGAGCACCTCGATGAACGCCTCGATCCGCGTTTCGATCTGTCCCTCGGAGAAGCTCCGCTCGTCGACCATGTCCGCCTCGATCATCAGCGTCGGGATCCCTTTCTTCTCCCGAACGATTCGCTGGATGTCGTACTGGCCGAGCGAGTAGGGTTTGCAGCTCCGGTTGGAGTGCATGACGAGTCCGTCCGCCCCGTACTTGTCGACCATCTCCATCACCTGCCGGGCCATCTCGTCGACGCCGATGTTGAGGTAGATCCGGGTGTAGCACTCGGCCATCGTCTCCAGGAAATTGTTCTCATCGATGTACTTGAGGGAACCGCACCAGGCGGAGGTATAGGTGTCGGCGACAAGACAGGCGTCCTGGGCGGCGAACTTCTCCGAAAGCCACTTCGTCCGGAACCATACCGGGAGGTTGTCCCAGAGGAGACGGTATCTTTCGTTCGGAACGGCGCCGATGCCGGAAGCCACACGCTCCCGCATCTCGGCCAGCAGCAACTTGTAATAGTCCACGGCCTGCTGCGTCCCGCGCAGCGTCACGATCAGCGCCAGGTGGAAAAAGGCGTCGAAGGCGGAAAGCGGCGCCGGCCGGTTGATCGCCGTGTCGAGAACCGCCTGCCAGAGACGTTGTCCCTCGACGGAAAGCCGCCCGACCTCTTGGATCCGATCCTGATCGAGTTTTTTCCCGCAGGCCTGCTCCAGAAAGGTGATGTACTCGTCGATTTGCCCCTGGACATACCGTTTCGCCTCCGCGGAAAATTCCGTGTGGCAAAAAGGGGTATCAAGGATGAAGAGCGGAACCTTGAAAAATCTCGCCTGCACCTCATACCATTTGAGGACCGTGCCGCAGATATTGTTGCAGCAGACAAGCATGTCGGGCTTCGGGAGGCCGCCGATCGGCCCGCCGTTCACCGTCGCGCAGGAGATGTCCGAACGGGCGTACGAGCACAGGTCGCTCGAATAACCCATCGCCTCCGCCTTCTCGCAGAGGTCCACCCCCATTTTGCTTGCCCCGATCATCGCGCCGTGGTTTTCCGGATAGACGGGGATCACATCCATCGCAATCAGCGGCTCCACCGGCCCGCCGCTTGTGATCCATGCGACCTTCTTTCCGGTCTGCTCCGCGGTCTTTGCGTCGATGTAGTAGGCCGTCATGATCTCCTTCATCGTTTTGACCGCCTTGATCTTCCGCTTTTCCTTCGCCTCGTCTTTCTCCGCCATTGTCTTCTCCTGATCACTGTACCGGTAACAGGGGTAGGTAACTGGGGACAGCTCCCGATTATTCCGGAAATAATCGGGAGCTGTCCCTACTTTTTCTATTGATTCAGATCATCTCCACAAAGGTTTCGAAGCGCGTCCGAAGCTGGCCTTCGGCCGGAAGCCGGTCTTCGACCTCCATGAGCAAACTCGGGATCCGCATCCGATCCAGCGCCTCCTTGAGATAGGGATAGTCGAAGGCGTGGGGATCGCAGAATTTCAGCAGGAAGAAGATCACCCCCTGCGCCCGCTTCTCCCGGACCAGACGGACGAGATGGTCCGCCCAATCGGACAATCCCCGATGCTTCGCCGGGCAGACGACTCGCTGCCGGTAGCGTTCGGCGATGGCCTCCGCGGGATCGGCTTTCTCATCGATGAGGCCGCTCAAGTAGCGGGAACCGGTGCAGAGGTCGTCGCCGACGACCGCGCCGCCGGCCTCCTCGATGATCGTGAAGATATCGGGATGATTGCAAACGCCGCCGGAAAGGACGATCCGCTTCTTCGGCCACGCCGCAACCTCCGAATTGCTCCTTATCTCCATCTCCGCGGCGACCTCCTCCAGAAGGAACGCCGCCCGCGTCCTGTCCATGATCATCGCGGCCCGCACAAGGGCGTAGAGATCGCTCCCCTTGAGGATCTCCGGCCGCTCGCCCTTCAGATCGTAAATCCGAGTCAGCGCGGCGCGGATCCGGTTCATGATCCGGATCGCTTCCCGAAGGTCATCATCGGAGATCGACCCGCCCAACTTTTCCCCCAACTCCCGGCGAAACCGTTTCAGCACGTCGACCATGTATTGCCGGGCGCCCTCCGTCTCGAGCTTCACCGGCAGAACCACGTCGAGATGAAAACAGGCGGGGACGTTGAGCCGCCAGATGTCGGAGAGGCGCTGAATCGAGTCGCAGGTGTGGGGGAAGACGACGCCGTCGAGGAAGTCGACGCTGCCCGCGAGCGCGTCTTCCAGGGCGCCCCGGACCAGCGAGCAACAGTAGGACTGCAAGTGGGCCTCAGCCAGCCGGATCTTCTCTCCCGAACCGAAGAGCCGGAAGGGGTGCGCCCCGGCGGCCAGGATGATCTCCTCCGGCGCATAGGAGCAGAAGGTCCCGACGATCTTTCGGCCGCTTTCCGCCTTGAATCTTTTCACGTATCCGTATGGATCTTTTAAAATTTGATGGCATTCGTCGATCTGCTTCATCAATTTGGTCTCCTTATATAGAAATTCAGGCCATCCGGTTCTTGTCTGCTTCTCTCTCGTTACCAATCCGCAGCGGAATAATCTAATCGGGGGACATAATACGGATTCCCGGCTGGTCAATCCATTATTGAGTATCATGTCCCCAAATGTCCCGGTAATCAGCCGCAGTATTTCCCTTCGGCCTTCAGCTTCGCGACCTCCTGCTGTTCGAGGGTGTTGAAGGCGATCTTGCCGACCAGCGTACAGGGGAGGTCGTTCCGGAATTCGATCTCCCGGGGACAGCTCCAGCGGATCAGGTGCTCCTGGCAATGGGCGATCAGCGTCTTTTCCATCTCCGGACCGGCCTTACCGGACTCCTTCAGCACGACGAATCCCTTGACGCGCTGGACCTGCTTTTCATCGGGAACACCGATGACACAGGCCTTCAGCACATCGGGATGCTTGTAGAGGATATCCTCCACCTGGGCGGGATAGACGTTCATCCCCGACGACTTGATCATCCGCTTCTGGCGGAGCTTGAAGTAGAAGAAGCCGTCGGCGTCCATCGTGCCGATGTCGCCGGTGTGGAGCCAGATCTTGCCGTCTTCGTGCGTCCGGAGCGTATTGGCCGTCTCCTCCGGCTGGTCAAGGTAGCCGAGCATCACCGCGGGGCCGTTCAGGCAGATCTCTCCCTCCTCGCCCACGGGGACCTCTTCCGTCGTCCCCGTCCGCACGATCTTGGCCAGCATGTCGGGGAACGGAATCCCGACGCTCCCTTCGCGGTATTGGTTGAGCGGCGTCGCCATGATCGCCGTCACGGCTTCCGTGAGGCCGTAACCCTCCAGGAGCTGAACGTTCCCGCCCCGCTCCTTCACAATCGCCTCGAACCGCTCCTTGACCGGCCGGGGAAGGGTGTCGGCGCCGCTGAAGGTAGCCCGGAGGCAGCTCAGGTCGGCCTTCTGAAAGACGGGGTTGCCGCTCAACGCATCGAAGAGCGTCGGCACGCCGACGACGAAATTGGGGCGTTTCTTCCTGATCAGGTCGGCAACGATCTCCGGCGTGAACTGCGGCACGAGGATGCTCTTCCCCCCGCCCATGAAGGCGGCGTTGATGCAGACCCCGAGGCCAAAACCGTGGAAGATCGGCAGGATCGCAAGGATGGCGTCCCCTCCTCCCAGGCTGCCCCAGACGGAGACCTGCATCCCCTCGCTGATGAAGTTGAAGTTGGAAAGCATGATTCCCTTCGGCACACCGGTCGTCCCGCCGCTGAACAGGATCACTGCCATCTCGTCCGTGCCCATGTCCGATTTCAGTGCGGCGGGGTAGCTCTCCCGCATGAGGTCCCTCCACCAGACGACCAGCCTGTCCTCGGGAACCGGCGGGATCTTGCGCCCTTTGGTCAGGTTGAAGCCGATCCTCTTGACGAGGGGCAAATAATCGGGAATCCGGCAGAGAATCAACGTCTTGAGCTCCGTCTTTCCTTCGACTTCCTTGAACTTTCCGTAAAAGGCATCGAGGGTCAGCGCAAAGCGGCTTTTCGCGGTATTCAAATAAAATTCGATCTCCTTGGCGGGCGACAGCGGGTGGATCATGCTGGCCACCGCGCCCAGCTTGTTGGCGGCGTAGAAGCAGATGATCCCCTGCGGACAGGTGGGCATCGAGATCGTGATCCGGTCTCCCTTCTTCAGACCGAGGGCGGACAGAGCATCCGCGCAATGGTCGATCTCCGCGCCGAATTTCTGGTAGGTGGCGGTGTGGCCAAAGAAATCATAGGCGACGGCGGCCGGGTTCTTGGAAACCGTCTGCATCAGCGCCTCGTACATGGTTACCCGCGGATAGTCGATGTGCTCCGGAATATCGCCGTAAAACTTCAACCAGGGCTTTTTCTCATGCATGGGACATTCCCTCCTTTATATGTGTGAAGACGGCCCCGGCCGCCTCGGAAAACAGGGATGAGGGGCGGGGCGATTTCAGGCCGCACGGCGACCAAACCGTCAAGAGCAGTGGTCAAAAAACAAAGGCGGGCATCAGGATGGGGCGATCATACACATTTTTGATCCGTTTGGCAAATTCGAGAAGAGACCATAATCCACCACCAACTTTTGGATGGACGGGTTTTCGTACTATTGGGACTCATTTTGTTCGTTCTTGGGTCGGTTATCCGCTTAAGAATGCCATGACGACCTCATGTTTTCCAAAGTTTGCCGAAACTCCTTG
>DIKL01000099.1:1749-37675 GCA_002424545.1 Syntrophaceae bacterium UBA5619 | reverse complement strand
CAAAACCGTTGGCCAGTTTTAGGTTTCATGATTACGGTGTCGTTCCATTTATTGATGAGAGCACGACATTGGGCCACACTTTTTTATCGGACTTCCCCCTGGAACAGCGGCAGGGGCAGGTGTTTGCGGCGGGTCTCGCCGTAGAGTTGCGTCCGTTCGCGGACGGTCGGCGTTCCGCGGCGGCCCTGGCCCCGGACCTCGATGGGGTGAGAGGCGCCGAGGTGGAGGGTGTGCTTCCCGTATCTGCCGCTGAGGGCGTCGACCGCCTCGTAGAGCTCCCGGATCTTCTCCGCCTTCAGCGGGTCCTCGAAGAGGGAGTACTGGATCCGCGTGTCCTGGACGAGATCCATCAGGACGACGCCGGTCGCCCGGTAGAGTTCGTAGCGCTTGTACATCCCGTTGAACAGGCCGCGGAGCAGCTCGGAGAGCTCCAACGGAAGGGAAGAGGGGCGGTTGAGTTTCGCCTCCCGGCCCTCCGTGTCGAAGTTCCGCTTTTTCAGGAAAGCGGCGATCCTGCGGGGGGCGAGGCCGTAGCGCCGCGCCTTGATGCAGGCCGACTCCAGGTTCCTCAGCAAGTGGGCGAAGAGGTAGTCCCGGTCGGAGGTCGCCGGGGCGAAGGTTTTCGTTTTGCTGATCGAGGTGTAGACGCTCTTCTCCTCCGGCAGGACGGGATAGGCCGATTCCCCCCGGAGCTCCCGCCAGATCTCCACGCCGGGTTTGGTGAATCTTTCCCGCACCGTCTTCTCGGAAAGGCAGGCAAACTCCAGCGCGGTCTTGACGCCCATCTTGGCGAGGTAGTCCGTCGTCGCCGGGCCGATCCCCCAGACCTTCTCCGCGGGCAGCGTCTCCAGATAGGCGGCGATGGCCCTTCCCGGGATCACGGTGAAGCCCATCGGTTTCCGGTGCTTGGAGGCGATCTTGGCGAGGACCTTCGTGAGGCTCAGGCCCGCGGATACGGTGATTCCCAGCTCCCGCGCGATCTCCGTCTGGATCTTCAGGGAAATGGCCTCATAGGAGGACCGAAGCGACCGCCTCATCCCGGTCAGGTCGGCGAACGCCTCGTCGATGGAGTACTCCTCGACCTGCGGGGTGAAGCGGCGGATGATGTTGAACATCCGCCGGGAGAAGAGGCTGTAGGTCTCGTAGTCGGAGGGGAGGACGATCAGCCCCGGGCAGATCCGCTTCGCCTCGTGGAGGGCGACCCCGCGTTTGATTCCCAGCCTTTTGGCCGCGTAGCTCGCACAGGCGACGATCCCCCGCTCGCCCCCCGTGATAAGCGGTTTCCCCTTCAGTTTCGGATGGATGGCCTCCTCGCAGGAGGTGAAGAAGGCATCCCCGTCGACGTGGAGGATTGCCCGCGGCCAACTGCGGAGGCTGAAAATGATCTCATTCATGGCGCAACCTGTTCCGGATAAAAAAACCCTTGCCTTCTCCCGGTTCCCGGTATAATAGAACCATCGTTCTATTGTCAAGGGATTTTTCAAAGCCGGGGAGGGTTTCGCGGAAAGTCGGCAGGGGTCGGCAACGGAACAACGATTGCGTTGCCGACCGGAAGTCGTGATTGACAGCGCGGGTGAAAAGAGGTTAGTTTACCGCCGCAAAAACAAATATAGAGGGATTGCATGAAAATCGGAATATTGACGATCGGAAACGAGTTGACGAGCGGTCGGATCCAGGATACCAATTCCGCGCTGATCTCCCGCGCGATGCAGCAGCAGGGGTGGGGGGTCGCGGGGATGATCTCCGTGGGCGATGACGACGTCGCCATCCATGACGCGCTTGCCTACCTGCTGGCGCGTGTCGATGCGGTGATCGTGACCGGAGGGCTTGGTCCCACGGCCGACGATATCACGACGGCGGCCCTGGCGAAGGCCTTCGGTCTGGGGCTGTACAGCGATCCGGCCGTTCTCGCGCATGTTCGCGGCATCTTCGAGGGGCGGGGGCTCCGCTGGACGGAGAACAACGCCAAGCAGGCCGTTTTCCCGGATGGGGCGGAAATCATCCCCAACCCGGCGGGGACGGCCGCCGGCTTCGCGCTGCGGCGGGAGGGGCGGATCGTCGCCGTCATCCCGGGCGTTCCCGCCGAGGCGAAGCGGATGCTCTTTGAGGGGGTGATTCCGCTGTTCCGGAAAGCGTTTCCGGGAGCCGCGCTGCACGTGGAGACGCTCACCTTCAAGCTTTTCGGTCTCCCCGAAGCGGCGGTGGATGATGCGATGGCCGATGCCGATCTGACCGGCCTCGGGGTCGGGATCGGCTTCTACCCGAATTTTCCGGAGAACCACCTTGTGCTGACGGTCCGGGAAGCCTCCGCGGAGACGGCCGCCGAAAAGCTCCGCGAGGCGCGGAAACGGGTGGAGGCGAGGCTCGGGAAGCATATCTTCGCAATGGGCGACGAGACGCTCGCGGGGAACGTGGCCCGGCGGATGACGGAGCGGAGACTGACGTTGGCTGTTGCCGAGTCGTGCACGGGCGGCCTGATCACGGATCGTCTCACCGACATTCCGGGCAGTTCGGTTTTTCTCGAACGCGGTTTCGTGACCTACAGCAATGCGGCCAAAACCGCCCTTCTCGGCGTTCCGGAAGCGGTGATCCGCGAACACGGGGCCGTCAGCGCCGAAACGGCGCGGCTGATGGCCGAGGGCGCCCGGGAGTCGGCCGGAACCGATCTGGGCGTCGCCGTGACGGGAGTGGCCGGCCCCTCCGGCGGGACCGAGGCGAAACCGGTGGGAACGGTTTTCATCGCGCTGGCCGACGGCGGGAAGACCGTCTGCCGTCCTCACACCTTCCGCTGGGATCGACGAAGGAACAAGGTCTTCGCCTCGCAGGCCGCGCTGTTGATGATCTGGCGGTATCTGACGGGGGAACTACGAAATGACGGATGAACGGATGATCCGCGCTTTTCTGGCGCTCGATCCGCCTGAGGAGATCCTCCGGGAAATCGGGCGGGTTCAGAGCCGGTTGAAAAAAATGATCCGCGGGGATGTCCGTTGGGTCCGTCCGGAGTCGATTCACCTGACGCTGAAATTCTTTGGCGACATCCGCGAGGAAAGCGTAGAGAGCATCTCGGCTTTAGCGGAGAAGGCCGCGGCGGACGTCGGACCGTTCGAACTTGCGATCGGCGGCGCGGGGGTTTTCCCCGACATGAAACGGCCGCGGGTTGTCTGGTTGGGAATGGACGGCGAGACGGAACGGCTGACCATCTTCCAGAATGGACTGGAGCGGGCCCTTCGGGAGATCGGCTTTCCCGGAGAGGAGCGGCCCTTCCGCCCCCATCTCACGCTGGGACGGATCAGGAGCCCGAAGGGGCTCGGCGGTCTGGCGGAGGCGTTGAAAGAGGCGGAAACGGATGTGGATGCGCGCTTTACGGCCTCCGGCCTCTGCCTGTTCAAGAGCGAGCTGACACCCCAAGGGGCGATCTACACACGACTCGCCGTCTATCCCTTTACGGTACGGCGGACGGCGTAAAACCGGAATTCGACGATAAAATGTTCACCGGGGCATGAATCCGAAAGAGGAATGAAGGAGGAGGCTATGGCAACGGATACGGAGAGGGCAAAGGCGGTCGATCTGGCGATCACGCAGATCGAAAGGCAGTTCGGAAAAGGGGCGATCATGCGGTTGGGCGGCGGGGAGGTGATTTCCGACATCCCGGCAATCTCCACGGGATCGATCAGCCTCGACATCGCGCTTGGGACCGGCGGCGTTCCCCGGGGGAGAATCATCGAGATCTTCGGTCCCGAATCGGGGGGGAAGACGACCCTGGCGCTTCATATCGTGGCCGAGGCGCAGAAACTCGGGGGGCTGGCGGCCTTCATCGACGCCGAGCACGCACTGGATGTCACCTACGCGCGGAAGATCGGCGTCAACACGGACGATCTGCTGATCTCCCAGCCCGACACGGGGGAGCAGGCGCTGGAGATCTCCGAAACGCTGGTCCGGAGCGGCGCGCTGGACATCCTCGTTGTCGATTCCGTCGCGGCCCTCGTTCCCAAGGCCGAAATCGAGGGGGAGATGGGAGACGCCCAGATGGGGCTCCAGGCGCGGCTGATGTCGCAGGCCCTCCGGAAACTGACGGGGAGCATCAGCAAGTCCAAAACGACCGTGATCTTCATCAATCAGCTTCGGATGAAGATCGGCGTCTTCTTCGGAAATCCCGAAACCACCACGGGCGGCAACGCGCTGAAGTTCTACGCGACGATGCGTCTGGACATTCGCAAGGTGAGCGCCATCAAGATCGGGCAGGATGTGATCGGCTTCCGGACCCGCGTCAAGGTCGTCAAGAACAAGGTCGCTCCGCCGTTCAGAGAGACGGAGTTCGACATCATTTTCGGGGAGGGGATTTCGAAGGAAGGCGATGTGATCGACCTGGCGGCGGACAAGGGCGTCATCGAGAAGAGCGGCGCCTGGTACTCCTACAAGGGGGAACGCCTCGGCCAGGGCCGGGACAACACCCGGAACTTCCTGAAGGAAAATAGGGAGATTCTCGAGAAGATCGAGGCGGAGGTCCGCGAAAAACTGGGCGTGAAACCGAAGACGGCCGTGGTTAGGGAAGAATCCAATTAGGGTATGAGCGAGGAGCGCGAAACCGGCCGGGCCGAAGCGAAGGCATTCCGGTTGTTGGCCCTGCGGGCGCACAGCGAAAAGGAATTGCGTACCAAGCTGCGGGCGGGCGGTTTTGCCGATGATGCCGTCGACCGGGCTGTCCGCCGCTGTCGCGAACTCGGATACCTCGACGATGAGGCATTCGCCAGGCAGCGGGCGCGGGTTCTGGCCGTCGGCCGTTTCGCGGGGGACCGCCGGATCGCCGTCGATCTTCGGGGAAAGGGCATTGACGAGGGGCTGTGCAAACGGGCGATCGCGGAAATCCGCGAGGAGCTGGGCGAAGAGGAGGCGGCCGAGCGGCTGCTTCGGAAAAGAACCCAGGGGCGGCCGGTCGCCTTGCTGAACGAACGGGAGAAGGCCTCATTGGCGAGACATCTGACGGGAAAGGGATTTTCCATAAGCCTGATCCTGAAGATATTGAACAAAACGGGGGAGGAAGGGTTCCATGACGATGACGGGGAGTGAGATTCGGGAAAGTTTTCTGAAATTTTTCGAGGGGAAGGGGCATGCGCGGGTCGCCAGTTCCTCCCTGGTTCCCAAGGACGACCCGTCCCTCCTGTTTACCAATGCCGGAATGGTCCAGTTCAAGAACTGTTTCCTGGGATTCGAAGACCGGGGCTACCGCCGGGCGGTGACCTCGCAGAAGTGCGTCCGGGCGGGGGGGAAACACAACGATCTTGAGAATGTCGGTGTCACCGCGCGGCATCATACGTTTTTCGAAATGTTGGGAAATTTTTCGTTCGGGGATTATTTCAAGGCCGAGGCGATCGCCTGGGCGTGGGAATACCTGACCGTCGTGATGGGGCTGCCGAAGGAAAGACTATGGGTCACGATCTATACGGACGACGACGAGGCGTTCCGGATCTGGAATGAAGCGATGGGGGTTCCGCCGGAACGGATCATCCGAATGGGCGAGAAGAGCAACTTCTGGATGATGGGGGAGACCGGTCCCTGCGGCCCCTGCTCCGAGATCCTCTACGACCAGGGGAAGGATACGGGCTGCGGAAAACCGACCTGCGACGTCCACTGCGAATGCGACCGGCACCTCGAGATCTGGAACCTCGTCTTCACGCAGTTCGACCGCGATGCCTCCGGGAAGCTGACCCCGCTGCCGAAGCCGAACATCGACACGGGGATGGGTCTGGAACGCCTGGCGACCGTCGTCCAGGGGGTGACGAGCAACTATGAATCCGACCTCTTCACGGGAATCATCCGCTTCATCGAAAAGATCAGCGGCCGGACCTACAAAAATAATGAAGATGACGACATCTCCATCCGTGTGATCGCCGACCACAGCCGATCCGTGACCTTTCTCGTCGGCGACGGCGTTCTGCCGAGCAACGAGGGGCGAGGATACGTCCTCCGCCGGATCCTGCGGAGGGCGGCGCGTCACGGGAAACTTCTTGGCATGAACCGCCCCTTTCTCAACGAGGTGTGCGGGGTCGTAATCGACGAGATGAAGGAGGCCTATCCGGACCTGGTCGACAAGGCCTCCTTTATCCGGAAGGTGGTGGAGAGTGAGGAGGAACGCTTCATCGAGACCCTCGATGCCGGTCTCCGGATCCTGCAGGAGGAGGTGACCGCCCTGCAGACGGCCGGGAGAGAGGTTATCCCGGGGGAGATCGTCTTCAAGCTCTACGACACCTTCGGCTTTCCCACGGATCTTACGGCGGATATCGTCCGCAAGGACGGCCTGTCGCTTGATATGACCGGTTTTGAAAAAGCGATGGCGGCCCAGCGGGAGAAGGCGCGGGAGTCCTGGAAGGGAAGCGGCGAAGAGGCGATTTCCGAGGTTTATCATCGGCTCTCCGTCGAAGGGATTTCAACGGAATTTGTCGGGTACGAGGGGATTACGACGGGACAATCGAAGATTTTAGCCGTCCTGAAAAACGGCCGGCCCGTTGACGGGATCGGCGAAGGGGACGACGCAGAGATCATCACCGCCAAAACCCCGTTCTATGGCGAAATCGGCGGCCAGGTGGGCGACACCGGCGAGATCGCATTGAGCGACGGCTCGGGCGTCTTCTCCGTGACGGATACGAAAAGACCTCTCGATAATCTGATTGTCCATGTGGGAAAGCTGACCGGCGGTGCACTCCGCAAGGGGGATACGGTTGATCTGAATGTCGCCGACGAGAAACGCCGCGCGACCGAGGCGAACCATTCCGGGACACACCTCCTGCAGGCCGCGCTGAAAACGGTTCTCGGAGAACATGTCAAGCAGTCCGGTTCGCTGGTCAACGCCGAGCGGCTCCGTTTCGACTTCACCCATTTTTCCCGGATCGAAGAGGGGGAGCTGGCGCGGGTGGAGACGCTGGTCAACCGGATGATCCGGACGAATGCGCCGGTGGAGACCGCGGTGATGCCCCTCGATGAGGCGGTTAAAACGGGGGCAACGGCGGTTTTTGACGAGAAGTACGGGGAAACGGTCCGTGTCGTGAAGATGACCGGGTTCGGCAGTGAGCTCTGCGGCGGGACCCATGTGGCCCGGACCGGCGACATCGGCTTCTTCAAGATCGTTCATGAGTCGGCCGTGGCGGCCGGCGTCCGCCGGATCGAGGCGGTCACGGGCAAAAGGGCCGTCGACCATGCGCAACTTATCGAGAACGAACTCCGGAAAACCGCCGGACTCCTGAAGATCGGTCTGCTGGAAACGGCGGATAGAACGGAAAAACTTCTCCACCGGGAACGGGAACTGGAGAAGGAGATCGAGTCGCTCAAGGGAAAGCTGGCGGCGAAGGATTCCGGCGATCTGATGGGTCATGTCCGGAAGATCAACGGGGTCGACGTTTTGGCGGCCGTCGTGGAGGCGTCCGACGTGAAGACCCTCCGGGATTTCGGAGACAAGCTCCGCGACCGGCTCCGCTCCGGGGTCATTCTCCTCGGGAGCAAGGCGGAGGGCAAGGCGATGCTTCTTTGTCTGGTCACGAAGGATCTGACGGACCGGTACCACGCCGGAAACATCATCAAGGCCGTAGCGCCGCTCGTCGGCGGGAGCGGCGGCGGCCGGCCCGACATGGCCCAGGCGGGCGGCCCCAAACCGGAGTTCCTGGAGAGGGCGCTGGAGAAACTTCCCGAGCTGCTGTAAGAAACAGCGCTAACGGCCGATCTTGGCCAGAATGCCCCGGGCGAATTCTTTCCCGTCCGACAGATCCATATCGCTTGGGTGTTCGTGGGCCCCTTGCGCCTCTTCCGCCCAGGTCCGGTGTTCCACCCGCTTCATCAGCGCATCGATGATTTTTTCATTCACCTTTCCCCTGACCCCGAAGGTGCCGATGATCTTCGCCCCGGAGGCGAGACCGGCCGCATGCTCCAGTGCCTGCTTGGGCAGGTGGCCGCCCCGGAGCGAACCGTGCGTGCAGAAGAGGGCGATGTTCTGTCCCGCGGTCAGGCCCTTGAAGAAAGGGGTAAGCTTCGCGAGAACGCTGTGGGCTTGGACCGGAAATCCCACAAAGATGATATCGTAGCCCTTTGTGCTCTTGACCTCCTGAACGGGCAGCAGTTCCTTGTCGACATGAATCGCTTCGTAGATGGCGCGCGCGAGCTTTTCCGTGTTGCCCGTTTCGGAGTAGTAGGTGACCAGAGCCTTCATCGTGTCTTTGCCTCCTCTATGGATTTTGAGGAATGATTACCGAATTCTCGGGGGAAACGCAAGCGACAATGGATGGATCGTTCCTTCACTCGGCATCGACATCTCTTACGAACTTTTCATAGGTGTCGAGATCGGGCGTGCCGATCGTCACGATTCCATTCCCGGCGAAGTGAATATAGGTCCTTGCCGAGAGGATGGAGTACCAGAAGCCGATCTTTTTCCCCCCCGTGTCGAGAAGGTCGAATCGATGAGGAAACTCTCGATACTCGAAGGCCTTGGCCTTCATAAAACCGACGATCTGTCGGAGTTCTTCCGGGGTCATTTTGACTTCTTTCCAGAGGGTTTCCGGGTCGAGCCGTTGGTCCCGGTGCAGTCCGATGAGCGCGTTCGGATAAAGATCCGAGCCGCTGATGTAGTAACGAAGCTCGGAGTCGACCATGCCGTTTTCCAGCTCCCCGCTCGTTTCGTCGCCGGGGTGGATGCGGCCGTAATTTTGGAAGAGGGCGCCCGAACAGGACAATCCGCCAAAGCAGAGAAGGAGCAGCGCGCACAGCCCGATACGGTTTTTTGAATGCATTTTTCGATTCATCTTTCGCTGTTTCGGCATCGGCATGGTGAAGGTTCCTTTTGCGAGGATCGATCGCATCGGCCCCACATGTGACCGCCGTCAGATCAGCTTTTCAATCGTCAGCTTCTTGACAAGGGATTCGTTGGCCTTCCGGAGCCGATCCTCCGGCGCGCAGGCCGCAAAAACGGCCGTTTGTACCGCGTTCGGAAAATAGCCCCGGGCGGCCTGTTGCAGCCGTTTTGGATCGACATCGAGCACCTCTTCCCGGAACCGGCGGCGGAGCGGATCGGTTAATCCCGAAAACATCCGGATCAGCGCCGTATACCCCCTGCCTGCCGGGTCCAGCGGCCGGTCGAGCGATCCGATCGTTCCGATCACCGCCTTTTCCATCTCATCGCGGGGGATCGGCTTGTTGCAAACAAAATCCGCCGCTTTTTCAAAAACATCGATGGTTTCCATCAGATGGGGGTCCCGGTAGGAAAGGAATGCGAACAGACCGCTGACCGGTTCATAACGACAGGAACCGCCGTAGGCCCCTCCCTGAACCCGAATATGGCGGTAGAGATAGCCGTTCGACATCAGTCTCGCAAGGACGAAAAGCGCGGCGGAAAGAGGATCGGCGTACGGCGGCGCCGCAAGAACCTTGGCGACGTAGCAGACTTCGGCCGGAATGGCGATTCCGACATGGGCAGGTCTGGGATTGCGCCAATCCGCGACCTTGGCCGCGTTTCCGGCCGGCAGGGCTCCGACCAGCATCTCCGTGGCGGCGGTCAGCCTCTGCAGTCCCTCCGCTTCGGCCGTCATGTTGAGCAATAGCCGTTTCCCGACGAAGACGATCTTACGGAGGCATTCGAGTTTCTCGATCAGATCCTCCCGAAGATCGTTGAGACGGTCGGCCACGCCGGCAATGAGCCGAAGCTGGGTTCGGCCATGCCATTGTTCGGCCCGCCAGGCGGGCGGGGAAAGGGCTGCCGCGGCCGCCATCTGGGCGAAGAGATGACCCGACGGAATGACCGATGCGTGGAGATCGTTCTTTCTCTCCAGGATCAGCTCCCTCATCCGTGCGGTTTCCGACAGATTCCCCGCGGTCAGCACGTCTCGAACGATGGCGACCGCCTCATCGGCATTCCGGTGAAGGGCCTTGACCGAGAAAATCATCTTCTGCCAGTGTTCGCTGCCGTCGGCGGTGGAGCCGGCGGCGAGATTGACGCCCAGACCGCCGGTCCGCAACGAAATCCGTTTTGCCATGGCCTCGTAGGAGAGTCCCGCCGCCCCCATCTGGAGGGTAAGCTTTCCCAGCAGCGGCAGATAGGGTTGCAACTCCTCCGGGATGTCGGAGACGTCGAAGGCCAGATCGAGATAGACAATGCCGTTCGTGAACAGTTCATGGCGGAGGGTCGGGACGCCCTGCACGGCCGTTCTCTCTGTCGGGATCGTCTCGATCTCCCTGGAGATGTCGCGGATATTCAGTTGCGGCAGGGTGGCGGCCGCCTCCGGCGGGTCCGGTTCCGTTTGAAACCTTTTCAACAGCGCGGCGTCTTCCCGAATCTTCTCTTTTTGGGTTTCGCTCAGCGAGGCGGCAAGGGTTGTCAAGCGCTTCCGGGTCTTTTGCTCCCGCTCCTGCGGGAAGGTTCGGCTCGGTTCCATGAGCGAGAGGAGACGGTGAGGATTGTCGACGAACCATTTTTGAACCACCTCTCCAAAAAGGCCGGGATGCGTCTCCCATTTTCGGCGGATCTCCTGGATGGTGCGCGGAAAATTCATGTCCGTCAGCGGATCTCCTTCATAGAGCCAGGTGTGATAGGCCCGCCCCATCAGAACGATACCGTAGGGATAATTGCCGCGCACCATCTCCCGTCCGTGAAATTCCACCTGGTGGAGGGTGCCTTCGATCAGTTCCCGGTCGAAACCTCCGGCCGCCGTATTCCGCAACGTTTCGAGGATCAGGTTCTCGATCCGCGGGGCCTTGTCCGGATCCGTTCCGCGCAAACCGACCGAAAAGGCGATCTGTCTGAGGTCCCGTTCAAGGCCCGTGACGGGGGAGAGATCTTCTCCGAGACCCGAATCGATGAGCGCCTTTCGGAGAGGGGATGCGGCGCTGCCGACGAGCAGGTCGGCGACGATCGCCAAGAGCATCGCCGTTTCGCCGGCGGTGTTTTCCGCGGTCATCCAGGCGAGGTTCACCGTGCTCTTTCCCTCGGATTTCTCCTCCCGGTCGATCGGAAAATAGCCGTGAACGGAACGGTTGGTCGTCCAGCGGGGTTGAAGAGCGATGGCGGAATCGACCTCGACGCGCTCAAAGCCCGTGAGCATTTCCTCGAGAAAGACGAGGTGTTCTTCCGGAGGAATGTCGCCGTAGAGGAAGATGCGGGCATTCGTCGGGGAATAGAAGGTCCGGTGGAATTTCCGGAACTGATCGTATGTCAGATCGGGAATCATTTCGGGATCGCCCCCCGAGTCGAAGGCGTAGAGGGTCTCGGGATAGAGGTTTTCCTGAAGGGCCTTGTACATCAGCGCTTCCGGCGAGGAGTACGCCCCCTTCATCTCGTTGTATACAATTCCGGAAATCGTCAATTCTCCATTGGCATCGAATTCGAGATGATGCCCCTCCTGGAGAAAGGTCTCCCGCAGAAGGCGAGGCCGGAGGACCAGGTCGGTATAGACCCGGGCGAGGTTGAAGAAGTCGCGTTTTTCCTGGCTGGCAACGGGATAGATCGTCTTGTCGGGGTAGGTAAAGGCGTTGATGAAGGTCTGCAGCGTTCCGCGAAGGAGTTCGTTGAACACGTCCTTCAGGGGGTAGCGTTCGGAGCCGGCCAGAACGGAATGTTCGAGAATATGGGGAACGCCGGTCGAGTCTCCCGGCGGCGTCCGGAAACCGATGGCGAAGAGGTTTTCGCGATCGTCGCAATGGAGGTGCAGGATTTTTGCGCCGGTCGTTTCGTGTTCGATCTCATAGGCGGTTACCCGGATTTCCGGGATTTGCTCAACCCGGAGAATCCGGAAACCGTGCCGTTTCCGACCGACGGATAAAGTCGGGGGCGGACAGGGATTTTCTGCTGGCATTTTCTCTTTTCTCCGGTGTCGGCTATCGTGTTGTACACGGCCCTTTCATACCCGGATCACGCGCAAAAGTCAAATTCCGCGCCCGGATCCGACAAACCGGTTCTCCGCGACGAAGGCTCTCCGGGTTGAGATCGGCCGAAGGCGGGCAACGTTCTTCCGCCGGACGTTCTGCGAAAAACGTCCCTCCGCTAAAGCAAAATCTGCAATCCGTCCGTTCCGGCTTCCGCTGCGGGGAAGATCCCGGCGGCGACCTTTTTCGCCTCGCTCCGTTCGGCAAGCGTCCGATAGAGGCTCGCATCGAAATGGGTGAGAACCAGGCGCTCGGCCCCGGCCTCTCCGGCGATTCGCGCCGCCGTCTCCGGGTTCAGGTGAGGCCAGCGCTCATTGGACTGGCCGGGCTTGAAGGCGCACTCCGTGATGAGGATATCCGCCGATCGACCCAATGTGACCGCGTTTTCACAATAACCGGTGTCCGGGCAGTATCCGACGATCCGGTCGTCGATGGCGATCCGGAAGCCCAATGTGAATACGGAGTGACGGAGGGGGAAGACCTCGACGGAGAAGGGAAGGGTGGCTGCTTCTTCCGGCAATTCCAGAATCCGGGCCGGATAGGGGAGTGCCGCGAGGGGGAGCGTGAAGGGCTCTTTCAGAAAAATTTCCAGAATTCCGCGGCTCCCGGCCGGCCCGCAGATACAGAGTCCCTTCGTGAAGGGAAGCCTCATGAGAATATGGAGGCCCTCGATGTGATCGATATGGAAGTGGCTGAGGAAAAGGAAGATCGGCTTGCCGCCGTCGATATACCGTTCCGCGCGGTGGATGCCGTTTCCGGCGTCGAGCAGGATGTCGTACCGTTCCGTTTGCACCAAGGTGCAGATCGTATTGCCCGTTTCCGTATCGTACCAGCCGTTCGTGCCCAGAAAAATGATCTTCATATCTGTCAACCTCCGCTGGGATTTTTGAGGGAAGCGCTCCCCTTTCGGGGCTACCCTATACCCCAGAGACCGTGGCGACACAATCTCTTTTGTCAGGCCTTTCGGGAAAAGCGGGGCCGTCAAGTTTGGCTTGCGAAAATGGCGCGGCCGTTGTAGAGATCAGTCATCCAACCAATGGCGGAGGCGCGGCATGTACTGGGAAAAAGAGATCGAAACGATGGACAGGGCGGAACTCTCCAAACTGCAGACGGCGCGGCTCGGCGTGACGCTCGAGCGGGCACGGAAATCTCCGCATTACTCGAAGCGTTTCGCGGAGATGGGCTTGGATGTCGGCAGCATTCGAACCGTGGCCGATGTTGAAAAACTGCCATTGACCACAAAAGAAGATCTCCGGGAGAACTGGCCCTACGGTTTTCTCGCCTGCTCCCGGGACGAACTGATCCGGATGCACTCCTCCTCGGGGACAACCGGTCGGGCTACGGTGATCTTTCATACGGCCGCCGACATCGATGCCTGGTCGAATCTTGTGGCCCGCTCCATGTACATGGCCGGGATGCGACGCTCGGATGTCTTTCAGAATATGATGACCTATGGTCTCTTCACGGGGGGATTGGGTTTCCACTACGGCGCGGAGAAGATCGGGGCGCTGGTGATTCCCGCCGGAGCGGGGAACTCCAAGCGTCAGATACAGCTCATGCGGGATTTCGAGACGACCGCGATTCACATCATTCCCAGCTACGCCCTCCACCTCTCGACCGTCTTTCAAGAAGTCGGCGTTGATCCCCGGAGGGATACAAAACTCAGGCTCGCCTATATGGGCGCGGAGCCGCATTCGGAGAAGATGAGACGAAAGATCGAGGAATTCTTCGGATTCAAAGGGTTTAACTCCTATGGCCTGTCGGAAATGAATGGTCCCGGCATTGCCTTCGAGTGCCCGGAGCAAAACGGGATGCATATCTGGGAGGACAATTTCATCATCGAGATCATCGATCCGGTGACCCTCAATCCCGTTCCCGACGGTGAAGAGGGAGAGCTGGTTACGACGACGCTGCTTCGGGAGGGTATGCCGATTCTCCGCTACCGGACGAAGGATCTCACCCGGATCATCCCGGGTCCCTGTCCCTGCGGACGGACCCACCGGCGGATCGAGCGGATCAAGGGACGGACCGATGACATGATGATCCTGAAGGGGGTGAACATCTTCCCGATTCAGATCGAGAAAAAGCTCATGGAAATCCCCGGCGTCGGGACGAACTTCGTCATCATCCTCGAACGAACGGACTACAACGATTCGATGACGGTCAAGGTGGAGGTTCAGAAAGAGTTCTTCGGCGGAAATCTAAAACAACTGGAGGCCCTGCGCCGGCGAATCATGGAGGAGCTCAAAAGCGACATTCTGATTACGCCGAAGGTCGATCTGGTCGAACCGGACAGCCTTCCGAAAAGCGAAGGGAAGGCAAAGCGGGTGATCGACAACCGAAAGGATTCGTAGAGGGAAGGAGGTCCCATGGTTTCCTATCAGCTTTCGATTTTTGCGGAAAACAAGCCGGGAAGGCTGGCGGCGGTCACGCGGGTCCTGGCCAAGGAGAAGATCAATATCCGGGCGACGACGATCTCCACGTCCGATACCTTCGGCGTGATCAACCTGATCGTAGATGATCCCGCGCGCGCCGAAAAGGCGCTGACGAAGGCCGGCATGACCGTCTCTCTGAGCCGGGTCCTGGCCGTGGTCATCCCCGATCAACCGGGGGGGCTGGACCGGTTGACGCAGCTCCTGCTCGTGGAAAATGTGAATATCAACAACGCCTATGGGTTCGTGCTCGAAGGCCACCGAAAGGCGGTCTTTGTGGTCAGCGTCGACCAGATCGAGAAGGCGGAAGAGCTTCTTCAGAAAAATGGGTTTCAGACCTTGGATGCCGAAGCGCTTTCGGCGATCGAGCCGTTTCATTACATGAAATACTGAGGACAAGACCATGACACACTCCGATGCGGGGCGCTATGCCGCCAAACACAAGCCGGGAGCGGCTCCGGATCCGCGGATCGTCGAGGCGGTTCGTCAAAAAGCCGCGGAAGGGGGGCTTGCCTGTGCCGAGGCCGAGCGGATTGCGAAAACGCTGTCGGTTTCGCTGCCCGAAATCGGCCGAACACTCGATCTGCTGGAGCTGCGTATCGGTCGTTGCCAGCTGGGTCTGTTCGGATATGCCGAAGGAAAAGCCGTCGCGGCGGCGGCGGCGGTCTCCGAGGATCTTGAAGCGGCCATTCGTGCGCGTCTTGCCGATGGAAGGCTCCCCTGCAGGGCGGCCTGGGAGATCGCCGCGGAACTCAAGATCGCGAGAATGGAGGTCTCCGCGGTCTGCGAAGCGCAAAAGATCCGAATCAAACCATGCCAGCTCGGGGCCTTCTGATTGCGGATGTTTTTTTTTCAGCAGTCTCTTAGGCCGGGTCGGATGTCCGGGCATCCCGCTTGATATACCGCGTCAGGATATGGAGGGTGGCCTCGGCGTTGCGCCGGGAATGCCAGAGGATCTTCTCCAGCGTCAATGCCTTCTCCTCCAGACCGTGCGCAAAATTGTCGACGGAACAGAGAGAGGCATACGGAATCTCCAGCTCTTGGGCGATGATGGCCTCGCTGGCCATGGTCATTCCGACGAGATCGGCAAACTGCGACATCAGCGCAATCTCGGCGCGCGTTTCGAAACGGGGGCCGCTGGTCTGCCAGTAGATTCCGCCGTCCATGCAATCCATATCGCAGTCGTGGGCCGCTTCCAGCAATTTTCGCCGAACCTCCGCGCTCAAAACCGGTACGATGTGGGTCGCCTTTTCCCGGACAACCGTCGGTCCCGCGCCGAGCAGAATGTAATCATGCGGGACGACCAGCATTCCCGGCTTCAAACGGCGTTTCAGAGAGCCGGTCGAATGAATCCCGAGGATTTCCCGAACCCCGCGCTCCTTCAGCGCCGTCAGGTTGGCCTTGTGGTTGATGAGGTGCGGCAGGACGTGGCGGCGGGGTTCCCTTCCATGACGGGCGATGAAAACAATGCCGGCGGAGTAAAAGAGCGCCGCCGGGCCGAATTCCGTTTCGGCCGTTTCCTCACGCAGATCGGCGAAGATTCCCTTTCCCTGCAACAGGACGGTACCCGAGATGATGCCCAGCGGTTTCATGCGTACTCCTTTGTCCGATGGTGAAATGAGGTACGATCGGATGTATAACAGAACGTCCGGCCTCTGTCAAAACCGCCGCGCCGAGGGATCCGAACAATATTCCGCGCTGTTGCCCGGGAAGAGATCTTCAAGGAGACCCATTGCCTCACAGTAAAGGCAACCGAAAGGGCTGTGGGAAGAGAGATCTCCAATTGACATTGTCCGTGACTCCATGCGATAATAACGGTTATCAGAGAATTGCAGAAAGGGGGCAACGGAATGGGAGAAGAAGCATTGGTGCATGTCGGCGACGGCGACTTTGCGGAGGTGGTGCTCAAGGCGGATAAACCCGCGCTGGTCGATTTCTGGGCGCCGTGGTGCGGTCCCTGCAAGGCCATCGGTCCTACCATCGAGGCACTGGCCGTTCAATACCGGGATCAAGTCAGGGTGGCAAAGATGAACATCGACGACAACCCGAAGACGGCTGCAACCTATGGCGTCATGAGCATCCCGACCTTGGTTCTTTTTAAGGAGGGGAAGGTTCTCGACACGCTGATCGGCCTGGTTTCGAAAGAACGTCTGGAGTCGTTCATCCAAAAGGCCCTGTAGGAGATCATACTTGATGACCACACGGAATAAAAGACTATTTCTGGCCGTGCTGGCGGTCCTCTTTCTGCTTTCCGGATGCAAGATTTGGTTGCCTTGGACGAAGAAGGTGGAAATGGCCCGCGCCACCCCGGAAGGCCTCTATCAGCAGGGTCTGCAAGAATTTCAGGATAAGAATTTCAAGCGATCCATCGAACTTTTCCAGCGGGTCAAGGAAGAGTATCCCTTGAGTACGCTTGCCATCATGGCGGAGATTGGAATCGCAGACTCCTATTTCAGCGGAAAGCAGTACCGCGAAGCGAGACTGACCTATAGCGAATTTCTGAATCTTCATCCGACGAATGAAAACCTTCCCTATGTCATGTATCAAATTGGAATGTGCCACTACAGCGAGATCACCACGATCGACCGCGACGAGTCGGAAGCATTGAAGGCGCTGAAGGAGTTCGAGAGGCTCTCGGCCCGCTTTCCCGGAAGCAAATTCGCCGTCATGGCCGAGAAAATGATCCGGGATTGCAAGAAGACCTTGGGTGATCATGAATTCCATGTCGGAGAATTTTATTTCAAAAACAACGAGTATCGAGCGGCCCTGCGACGGTTTGAAAAAATCTCAAAAGAGTATGCGAATGTCGGCCTCGATTATAAGGTAAACTTCTTCATCGCTGAAACGAAGAGGCGTATCGCCGAAGCGGACGCGAAAAAGAAGTAGCCTTGAAAAAGTTACGTTGCTGACCGGCATTTTCCCGCGTGAGGGCGTGAACAATGCGAACCAAGAACCGGTTTCTCTGCGGAGCCGTTGCGACCGTGATTGCCGCAATGGGGACGGTCGTCTCTGCGGCGGAGACGTTCAAGACGTTGTCGCTTTCCGAAAGCATCGATCTTGCTCTGAAAAGGAGTGTCCTGATCCACGCGGCGCGGGAGGGGATCAAGGGGGCCGAGGCGCAGCGCCGGGAAGCGTTTACGGGCTTTCTACCCCGCTTCAGCACATCCTACAGCTATACCCGGCTCAACGACGATCCGACCGTAACCTCTCCGGGATACTCGATGATCCTGCCGGCGCCGATCGGAGCGGTGAAGATTCCGTCGTCTACCTACCAGGCCGGGACAAAGGACAACTATAACTGGGACGTGGAGGTTGCGCAGCCCCTTTTTGCCGGCGGCGGCATCGCGGCGAACTATGAGGCAAGCCGCATCGGGGAGGACATCGCCCGGTTCGATGAGATCGCAACGGTTCAGGACGTCGTTCAGGAGGTGAAAATCGCCTATTTCAATATTCTGAAGGCGGATCGGATTCTGACCGTTGCCGGACAGTCTATCGCGCGGCTGACGGCCCACAGGGATATGGCCCAGGCGTTTTATGACGTCGGCGCCATTCCCAAGAATGACCTCCTCTTTGCCGAGGTCGAACTGGCAAACGGCCGGCAGCTTCTGCTTCGGGCGGAAAACGGCGTGGAGATGGCCAAATCCAAATTCAACACGCTCCTCAGAAGAGAGATCAATGCCCCCGTCGAAGTCGAGGATATCCTGAATGAAAGGCCTTTCGAAAAAACCCTGAACGTCTGTATTGCCGATGCCCTGAAGAACAGACCGGAGATCCGGTCGTACCTCCTTCGGGTGGAGCAGGCGAAGAGTATGGTGAAGTTTGCGAAAAGCGAATATTATCCGAACGTCTCTTTGATCGGGAATTATGCGAAATATGGGGACACGCCGGGCGTCGCCGGAAGCCCTTACCAGGACCAGGAAAATTGGTACGTGATGGCGGCGGCAAAGTGGAATTTCTGGGAATGGGGGAAAACGAGAAACCGTGTCGAGGCCGGTATCAGCCGTGAGAATCGGGCGGCGGACGTTCTGGCCAACCTCCGGGATCAGATCGCCCTTGAGGTCAAGAATGCCTTCCTTCTCCTCCACGAAGCGGCAAAACAGATCCGGGTGGCGAAAAAGGCGATCGAACAAGCCGAAGAGAATTTCAGGATCAATACCGAGCGGTACCGGGAGCAGGTCGGCACCGCGACCGATGTGATCGATGCCCAGAGCCTTCTGACGAAAGCCGGATCGGACCATGACAACAGCCTCGGCGATTACAACATCAGTCGGGCGAGACTCGAGCGGGCGATGGGAATCGTTTGGTCCGACGGGGCGGAATAAATTCGTGGAGACCTTCCGGGACAAAGGTTTGTTCCCGTCACATCTTCGTGTTCTCAAGGAGAATGGATGAAGAAAATCGTCACGGCCGTCATGGTCGGCGGCATCGTCTTTTTGTTATTCGCTGTGCGATCGACCCCTCTTTTTGCGGCGGAATATTCCCTGGAAGATCTTTGTCGGATTGCGCTGACCCGTTCCGAAAAGCTCCGGGCCGCGGAGGAAAATCTCGTGATTGCGGAGACGGGCCATGACAAGGCCCTCTCCTATCTGTTGCCCCGCCTCACCGCGATCGGCGGCGTCACGCAGTATTCGGAAAAGAAAATATCTTCATCGGGAAGCGTTCTGCAGCCGGAAAGCGCCGCCACCTGGGGGGTCCGGGTGGACGAGACATTCTCCACGAGCGGCCGGGAGCTGACGGCCCTGGAGATGTCGAAACGGAATATTGCGAAAAGCCGATATGATCTCACGGCCGTTCGCGAGGATTATCTGCTGCGTTATGTCGCGGCGGCCTACTACAACGTTCTCATGGCCAGGAAGAGCCTGGAGATTGCCGATGCCAATCTGGAACGTCTGGCGAAGTATCGAGACGCGGCCGAAAAAAGGCTCAGAATCGGTGAAGTGACCAAGACGGCTCTCCTCCGGGCGGAAGGGGAACTCTCCGGGGCGAGATCGGACCGCCTTGAGGCCCAAAACGGTCTTGAACTGGCCCTGGCCGTTCTGGCGGAAAATGTGGGGATCGAAGGCGCCTTCTCGCTTCGGGAAACCCAACCGGTCGGGGAGGCTGTTCCGGAATTGGGTGTTTTTCAGGAACGGGCCTTCGCCGCGCGGGCGGATCTGAAAAGCATGGAGGTTCAGAAGAAGATTGCCGCGGATCAGGTCAAATATGCCGAAGGCGCCTTCTGGCCGAGCATTTCCCTCTCCGGTGTCTATAGCGCAGCCGATCAAAATCCGGCATCGTCCAGCCTGAACCGGGAGAGCATCTACGGCGGCATCGCGCTGAATTTTCCGTTTTTCGAGGGGGGGCTTCGAAAGGCGGAAGTGGCGGAGGCGAAGGCCCGAGAGAGACAGGCGGCGTTGTATTATGAAGATTTGAAAAAGGAGATCGTGATCGAGGTTCGAACCGGTTATCTGGAGCTGGTTACCCAGAAGGGGATTCTTCTTTTTCTCAACGACCAGTTGCTATTTGCCCGTGAAAACTACCGCGCGGTGGAAAGACAGTTTGAATTCGGCCTGTCGAACAGCCTCGATGTGATGGATGCCAATACCCAACTGGTTTCGGCGGAGAGAAAGGTGGCGTCCGCGCAATACCGCTACCGACTGGCCCTCCTCCGTATCCAAAAGGCCGTAGGGACGCTGCTTGCGGCGGTGACCGCGACGAAATAGAACAAACGATTTGGGAAGGAGTTTTGCATGTTCCGACGAACGTGGTCTTCAACCGGGAAAATCAAACCGGAACCAACGAAGAATCGGGCAGGTTCGGTGGCCATGGCTATTCTTCTGTGTATCGGAGTTTCCTCGAATATCGGGTGCAAGAAACAGGAAAAGAAGGTGGTTCAGGAAAGAGCCGTCAACGTCAGGGTCATGCCGGCGGAGAGTCGACCGCTCCGGCCTTTTGTGGAGTCGATCGGTACCCTCAATCCTTACGATACGGTCACGGTCAGTTCCGAACTGGACGGTGTGCTCGATTCCATTCGTGTTGAAGAAGGTTCCTCCGTGTCTCGGGGCCAGCTCGTGGCCGAGATCAAGGATACCGATTACCGGCTTGCCGTGGAGCAGGCGACGGCAATCCTCAAGCAGGCGGAGGCGAGCCGGGCCAATGCGAAATTGGAGCATCAGCGCAAGGAGGCCCTCTACCGGGAGGAACTGGTCACGAGGCAGCAGTTTGACGATGTCGTGGCACGCCTTGCCTTGACCCAGGGAGAGGTGGATCGGGCCAGGGCCGGGCTCGGTCTCGCGAAGGAGAAGCTGACCAAGACCAAGATCCATGCCCCGATGGCCGGGGGCATCAAGGAGAAGCGCGTCACCGCGGGGGACTATATCCGCAATGGGACGTTTCTCGTTTCGATCATCCGGACGGATCGGCTGAAGCTGAATTTTTCCGTGAACGAAAAAGACGTGGGGAATGTTCGGTCGGGTCAGGATGTTCTGTTTGAAGTAGATGCCTTTCCCGGACGAGAATTCCGCGGCCGCGTGAACATGATCCATCCCAGCCTCGATGAGAAGACACGTTCCCTCCAGGTCGAGGCGCTGGTCGAGAACAATGACGGACGCCTCAAACCGGGTCTGTTTTGTCGGGTGACGCTCTACACCGGACCGGCGCGCGATACGGTTGTCGTGCCGATCAACGCGCTTCTTTACGACAATGCGTCGACCAAACTATTCGTCGCGGAAGGCGACCGGGCAAAGGAGAGGAATGTCCGGATCGGTCGGAAATACGGTGAATTCATGGAGATCGTCGAGGGCGTACTGGGGAAGGAAATGGTCGTGACCGTGGGTCAGAACAATCTGATGGAAGGGGCGCTGGTCAATGTGGCTCGCTGATACCTCGGTCAAAAGACCGGTTTTTGCGACGATGGTCATCTTGGCCCTGGTGGTCCTGGGCGCGGTCAGCTACCCGGAGATCGGCGTGGACCTGTTGCCCAAGGTCGATTTCCCGATCGTGAACATCTCCACCCATCTCAATGGAGCCAGCCCCGAGGTCATCGATGTTGACGTGACCGACAAAATCGAAGGGGCGGTCAACACCATCAATGGGGTGAAGTCCATCACCTCCAGCAGTACCGAGGGGGATTCCCGGGTTACGGTGGAATTCGTCCTCGAGCGGGATATCGACCTGGCCGTTCAGGACGTGCGGGAGAAGGTCGCCCTGATCCGCAACAAGCTTCCCGATGATATCGATGAGCCGCGGATCGCGAAGGTCGATCCCGACGCGACGGCGGTCTTATGGCTGAATCTCTCCGGTCAGAAGTCGATCCGGGAGCTGTCCACATACGTCGACGAGGTCCTGAAGGAGCAACTGCAGCGGATCAACGGCGTCGGGGATATCCAGTTGGGCGGTCTCCAACTCCGCCAGGTCCGTGTATGGCTCGACTCCGGAAAGCTCCAGGCTTATGGGCTCTCCGCGAATGACGTGATGGCCGCTCTCAAGAAACAGAACATCGAACTTCCCGCCGGCCGGATCGAGAGCCTCACCAAGGAGTACACGATCAAAGTGAAGGGCGAGTTTCTCAAGGTCGCCGATTTCAACGATCTGGTCATCGCCTACGACCGGGGAGCGCCCGTGCGCCTGCGGGATATCGGCAGAGTCGAGGACGGGATGCAGGAGCGGCGGGACATTGCCCGTTTCAATGGAATTCCCGCCGTAGGGCTGGGCGTTCAGAAGCAATCCGGGACGAATACCGTCGCCGTCGTCAACGCGGTAAAGTTGGAGATTGAAAAGATCAACAAGACCCTTCCGCCGGGGATGAAGCTGAACATCGCCATCGACCAGTCTACATTCATCAGACGCTCCATCTCCGAGGTGCAGAAGCACTTGATTCTCGGGGGGGTGTTCGCGATTCTGGCGGTCTTTATCTTCCTGCAGAACGTCCGGACGACGCTGATCAGCGCAGTTGCCCTGCCGATCTCGATCATTGCGACCTTCGCGCTGATCCGGGCCTTCGACTTCACCTTCAACAACATGACGATGCTGGCGCTGACCCTTTCCGTCGGGCTTTTGATCGATGACGCAATCATCGTGATCGAAAACATCTACCGCCACGTCGAGGAGGGGATGGCGCCGCGCGAGGCCGCAACCTTCGCTACTTCGGAAATCGGTCTGGCGGTGATGGCGACCACCTTCGCGATCGTCGCGATCTTCCTGCCGGTCGCCTTTATGAAGGGGATGATCGGGCGGTTCTTTCTCCAGTTTGCGTTAACGGTCGTCTTCTCGGTCCTCGTCTCCCTGCTGGTTTCCTTCACGCTGACGCCGATGCTCGCCTCGATCTTCCTGAAGCGATTGCATTCGAGGAAGGGAGCGGATCCCGGAACGCGGACAACGGTCTCCCCGGCGCCGCGGGGCCTGCTGGGCAGCCTGGCGAATGGATTCGATCGGGCCTACAAGAAGATGGAAGGAGGGTACAGCCGCATCCTCGTCTTTTCCCTGGACCACCGCGTGATCATCCTCGTTGGAGCGATGATCCTTTTCGCGGGAAGCCTTTACATGACGAAGTTTATCGGGAAGGAGTTCACCCCGCCGGAGGACCAGGGGCAATTTGTCGTTCGTCTGGAGGCTCCGATCGACTATTCCGTGGAAAAGGCGGATGAGCTCTTCCGGCCGGCGGAGGAGATTCTGAGAAAAATGCCCGAGGTCCGAGCCGTTTTTTACCGACTGGGAATCGGCAACGCGGTCAACCGTGCGATTCTCATGACCAGCCTCGTACCGAAGGCTGAACGGAAAAAGACCCAAATGGATTTGAAGAAGGAAATCCGCGAGAAACTGCGCAAATTCCCCGGCCTCAAGGTGTCGGCGGAAGACTTCTCGATGATCGGCGGCGGCCTGCGGCAAGTTCCGATTCAATACAGCATCCGCGGACCGGATCTAACCGCGATCCAAACATATTCGAAAAAGATTGCCGTCGAGTTTGCCAAGCGTTCGGGGGTTGTGGATGTCGACACCTCCCTGGAGATGGGCAAGCCTGAGCTCAAGGTGTTTATCGACCGGGACAAGGCGGCCGACCTCGGCGTGGATGTCTCGACCATTGCCGAAGCGATCAACATCCTGATCAGCGGCGAGACCGATGTGACCAAGTACAAGGATGAAAGTCGGGGAAAGCGCTACGACCTCAGGATCCGCCTCAATCCGGAGGAGAGACGAAATCCAGACGACCTGGGCAGAATTTACGTCCGGGCGCGCGACGGGCGTCTGGTGGAGTTGCGCAATCTCGTCCGGATCCAGGAGGGGGGCGGCCCGAGTGTCATCAACCGGGTTGACCGCCAGCGGGCCATTAACCTGTTTGCCAACCTCGAGGGGATTCCACTGGGAGAGGCGATCGGGGAACTCAACCGCATCGCGGAGCGGATCCTGCCTTCCGATTACATTCCCAAGTACCGGGGGCAGGCCGATACGATGGCGGAATCCTTCGGATACCTTCTGTTCGCGATCATCCTCGGGGTTTGCATGGCGTACATGGTTCTGGCCGCGCAATTCGAGAGCTTCGTCCACCCCTTTACGGTCTTGCTGGCCATGCCGATGTCGTTCATCGGGGCTTTCGGTGCCCTGATCCTGACGGGAAACACGCTCAGCATCTTCAGCTTTATCGGTCTCATCCTGCTGATGGGGTTGGTCAAGAAAAACGCGATCCTGCTCGTCGATTACACGAATGTTCTCCGGGCACGGGGTGTTCCGCGACGGGAGGCGATCCTGCGGGCAGGCCCTGTCCGGTTGCGGCCGATCCTGATGACGACCTTCGCAATGGTTTTCGGGATGTTGCCGGTGGCCTTCGGCGTAGGGGAGGGTGCGGAAACCCGTTCTCCAATGGGCATTACGGTTATCGGCGGACTGCTCACCTCGCTTTTCTTGACGCTTGTGGTTGTTCCGGCCGCCTACGACCTTTTCGACGACATGCAGGGTTTCTTCACGCGCCGTGGGAAGAAAGGGAAAACGGCGCGAAAAGCAAAGGAGCCTACGGTGGACGGGATGCCAAACCGCCCGGATTGACGGGGAAACAGGCGGGTTGTTGCAAGATCACGCGGGAGGAAAGGAAGTTGCCGTCATGAAGATGTTTCTGATTATCTATGGCGAGGCGGCGGATGAGGATGTGATCGCCTCGTTGAAGGAAGCGGGGATCCATAGCTACACCAAGACGGTGGCGGCGCGGGGAGAGGGAACGGAGACGGAGCCGAAGTTGGGCACCCATTGCTGGCCCGGGAAGAACAACATCCTGATGCTGGTCGTGGCGGACGATGAAGTTTCCCGAATCAGGGAATGGATTCGCCGGATCAAGGAAGAACATCCGCGGGCCGGAGTCAAAGGTTTCTTGCTTCCCATGGAGGAAAATCTGTGACGCCGTTTTTTACCTCCGGGAAAAACCTTGACAAAGCCCTACGGCGGACGCAGACTCGAAACGATTTTCGGAAAGGGGCAACGCCCCTCCCCGACGGAAACAGACGTAAGGATGGAAAAAAGTGAGAAAGATCGAGGGCGCGGACGGATGGTCCGCAAAAGACGGAAAACAGATCGCGGCCCACGGCTTGACCGTCGCGGAAATCGAGAGACAGCTCACGGTCTTCCGGCGGGGTGTTCCACCGGTTCACCTGAATCGGCCCTGCCGGGCGGGGGACGGGATCGTCGTTCTTTCCGAAGCGGAACGGCCCCTGCATCTCCAGTCGTGTGATGAGGCATACCGAACCCAGCGGTTCATGAAATTCGTTCCCGCCTCCGGGGCGGCCAGCCGAATGTTCCGGGATTGGTACCGCTGTCTGGACAATGGGGGATTTGCCGATCAGACCGAAGCGGATATCTTTATTCGTGATCTGAAGCGCTTTGCCTTCTTCAACGATCTGGAAACGGCGATGGCCGCCCAAGGACAGGATTTGAAGGCGCTTCTGGAGACGAAACAGTCCGCGACCATCATGAAATACATCTTGACGGGGGAAGGGCTGAACTTCGGCTGCCTTCCCAAGGCCCTTTTGAAATTTCATGCCTACCCGGAGGGAACCCGAACCGCCATCGAGGAACATCTGGTCGAGGCCGCCCTGTATGCGCGTACCGCGGATAACATTTCCCGGATCCATTTCACCGTCTCCCGCGAGCACGCGGCTGCCGTCCGGAGGTTGCTGTCGCGGGCCGTTCCCGCGTATGAGTCCCGTCTGGAAACAACCTTCGAGGTCGGCCTGTCGACGCAGGATCCGGAAACCGATACCCTTGCCGTCGATCCCGATCATCAACCGTTGCGAACGGAGGGGGGAGAGCTGATTTTTCGCCCGGGAGGTCACGGGGCGTTGCTTGCCAACCTCAACACGCTGGATGCGGACATCATCTTTCTCAAGAACATCGACAACATCGTTCCCGACCGTCTGAAGCCGGAAACGCTCCTCTGGAAACGGCTGCTTGCCGGATACCTGGTTCGGATTCAGCAGGAGATCTTCGGCTTCCTGCGCGGGATCGAGCAGGAAAGCGGTACGGAAGCGGAGCTGGAGAGAATCGCTGATTTCTGCGAAAGAAGTTTGAACACGGTCCTGCCGAACCGTTTCCACGAGCTCACCGTTTCCGAGAAGCGGTCGTTTCTCTTCCGGAAACTGAACCGGCCGCTCCGGGTCTGCGGGATGGTCAAGAATGAGGGAGAGCCGGGGGGCGGCCCATTCTGGGTGGACGATCCGGACGATCCCGGCGGAGCTTCCGTTCAGATTATCGAAGAGTCGCAGGTGAATCGGAACGATTCAAAACAGTGCGCCGTATGGTCGTCCGCCACGCACTTCAATCCCGTCGATCTGGTCTGCGGCGTCCGGGATTTCCGTGGACGGAAATTCGATCTGCCGGCGTTCGTCGATCCGACGACGGCGGCGATTGCGCAGAAATCGGAGAAAGGGAGGGAACTCCTTGCATTGGAGAGACCCGGCCTCTGGAACGGATCGATGGCCTTCTGGACAACCGTCTTCATTGAGGTTCCTCTGGCCACGTTCAATCCGGTCAAGACCGTCGCGGATCTCCTCCGGCCGCAACACCTGTAAAACCGTCTGCCATCGATCAGATCCGCATGGATTCCGTCGCTTCCGGCGACAGGGCCGTCACTTTGAGCGGTGAGACATCGGCGTTTTGGTTGAGCTGTGCGGTGACCTCGCGATCCCGGGGCGCGTCGCTGTAACGGGCGCAGATCCGGCCCGCCAGATGTCGCGTTTCGTCATCGCCGCCGCCGGGAATGAGAACGGTCGGCCCCGGAAAGGAGGCGATCCGGATCAGCGCATCGCCCGCCTCGGCCAGCCGTTCGATCGTTTCGTTGTCCATGGCGTTTCGTCCGACCACGGCCTTCGTCGTCTCCGAGAGGCGAAAATGTCTTCCCACCTTCAGCAGCTCGATATCCCGGACGCGATGGTCGGGATGCCGGTTGAAAAGATCGCGAAGACGATGGGAGAAGATGGGATCGGTCAGCAGACAACCGCCGGCAGGAGCGGGATAAGAGGTGACGCCGTAGTGCGCGGCCATTTCCATTTGCCGTTTTCGTCCGCGTCCCTGAATGTCGCCGAGGCGATCGCGGTTGACTTTTCCCGAACGCTCCGGTTCGGTCTCCGGGAGGAGTTTGGCGCTGAGGGGGCGGAGGATTCGATCCGGATAACCGGCGTTTTTGGCCACGACGTAAAGGGACTGTTTCCCCTGAGACATGGGCCGCTGGCCGAGCACTTCCCCGGTCAGGACAAAATCGGCCTCCTCCTGCTCCATCCGCTGTCCCGCAATTTTCAGCATCAACGTGTGACAATCGATACAGGGGTTCAAGTTTTTCCCGTATCCGTACCGGGGCGAACGCAGCATCCGCAGGTGTTCTTCCGTGATGTCGATTTCGGTGAGCGGAAGACCGACCCGCCGTGCGGCCGCACGGGCCTTTTCCGAGCCGAAAAACGGGGTCGAGAAGGTGATTCCCCGGACATCGATCCCCTGTTCCGCGATGACCTTGAAGGCCAGGATGCTGTCCAGCCCCCCTGAAAAAAGAGCAATGGCTTTTGTTTTCAATATTCTTCCTTCTGCCTTTTGTGCTCAACGCGCGCTCTGGAAATTGTCTCGGAGAAGCTCGCGGGCGATGATCATCCGGCGCACCTCCGCGGTGCCTGCGCCGATGTCCCAGAGCTTCTGATCGAGATAATGTCGCGAGACCGGATATTCCTGGCAGTAGCCGTAGCCTCCGTGAATCTGAACGGCGTCCGCGGCCACCTTTGTTCCCATCTCTCCGCAGAAGAGAAGGGCGGCGGCGGCCTTGCGGTCGAGATCCGTTCCCTTCCCCCCGACCTTTTTTTCCAGCGAGTCACAGTAGGCGGCGGCGCTGTAGGCCATCCACTTGGAAGCCATGTAATGGGTGTACATGTCGGCCAGCTTCCCCTGGATGAACTGAAAGGAGGAGATCGGCTTTCCGAACTGCACCCGTTCCCGCGCATACTTGAGGCTCAGTTCGAGGCAGGCGCGCTGCGATCCCAGACAGCAGCCGCTCAGCGTGATTCGTTCCGTGCAGAGACCGTTGGTGAGAATCGCCCCGCCGCGATTCAACCCGCCGATCAGGTTCTCCTCGGGAAGTTCCATGTCTTCGAAGGTAATCAAGGCCGTCGGGGAGGAGCGCATGCCCCATTTCTTGATCTTCTCCCGGTGGAGACCTTTCATGCCGTCGGTGAGGAAATAGAAGGCGGAGATCCCGTGCGATCCGCGCGCCGGTTCGGTCTTGGCATAGAAGAGCATGAAATCGGCGACGGTGCCGTTGGTGATGAAGGTCTTGCTGCCATTGATGATATAGCGGTCATTGACCTTGACGGCCCGCGTGCTCAGCCCCATCGCATCGGATCCGGCGTTGGGTTCGGTGATCCCCAGGCAGCCGATGTACTCCCCACTGCAGGCCTTGGGGAGGATCTCCATCCGCTGCTCCTCCGTCGCATTCCGCCGGAAGTTGTCGAAGCAGAGGGTCTGGCTGGCGCCTACGGTCATGGCCAGGGCGTTGCTTACCCGGGCGATTGTTTCATAGACGAGGAGCGTCTCCACGTAGCCGAGGCCCGCCCCGCCGTATTTCTCTTCGAAGACGATGCCGTTGACGCCGATTTTCCCCAGTTCTCGGAAGAGATCCGGAGGCATCCGGTCATTCTCGTAGAGCTCCTCCATCTGCGGTTCCAGCCAGGCGGACGCCCAGCGCCAGACGATCTCCTCGATCATTTTTTGCTCCAACGTGAATTCGAAGTCGAGTGCCATGGGCCCTTTCTCCTTTTGGGAACGGTTCTGCTGTTGAAGCGAGAGTGATTTCGACGGTTTCGTCCGCTTCCGTTCGAATCACGCCGGAAAAAATGAATCTTTACGATATGATGGTAGAGGATCACTTTCCGTACAGCCGTGTGCTGCCGGATAAAAAACCGGGCTGCATATACGATATTCCCGTGAAAAAGTCCAGCGGGAAAGGCCGGCGGGAAACGATCCGCGGGGAGGGGGAGGTGATCGCGGCGTCCGAAACGATTTTACGGGTTGCAAGATCGACCCCACGTGATGTATAGATCCGCAAAAGCGAACAATCGCCGGCTCACCTGCTTCCCCAATGTTTTGGAAGAGATGAATGCCGACCATGGAAGGATGGATCATGACGGAAACGGACAGGCAAGCGGCGTTTCTCCGGGAGATGCAAACGCGGTTCGACCGTAAGGTGAAGGAAAACGAGATCGCCCTTTTGGAATATTGGAAGGAGCAACTGGACACGGCGACGGCCAAGAAACCGGAAGGGGTTGCCGCGCTTCAGACGCAGGTGCGAAAAATAGCCGAGATGATGGCGAACCGTATCCGGACCCTGAAGAGGGGATGAGACGCGGTCAAGGTCGGTGATGGAACAAGATGAGTGAGATTGCGGATTTTCTTTTCGAAGTCGGGATGCTGAAGAAGACCCCCCGGAGCGGGTTTCAGTTTCTCGGATCCGGGTGCGAATCGGTTGCCGAACATGTTCTGCGAACGCTTTACATCGGTTACGTTCTTTGTAAAATGGATCCGGAGGCTGACGAACTGAAGGTCCTCCGGCTCTGTCTGATGCACGATCTGCCCGAGGCCCGCACGGGAGACATGAACTATGTGAACAAAAAGTATGTGACGGTGGACGAGAAAAAGGCGATTCGGGAACTGGCGGAGCCGCTTTTTTTCGGCACGGAGATCGAGGAGACCATCGACGAGTTCAACCAAAAAAAGACGAAGGAATCGTTGCTGGCGCGGGATGCCGATCAGCTCTCGCTGATTCTGCAATTAAAGGAGTGCGGCGATCTGGGAAACAAATACAGCCGGGAATGGATCCGTTTCGCCGTTCTGCGTCTCGCTACAAAAAACGCCCGTACCTTGGCGGCCGATATCCTCGATACGGATTCGTCGGACTGGTGGTTCAAGGACAAGAGCGACTGGTGGGTCAACGGAAACCGTGAGTCGTCCGGAAAATGCAAATAGGGGTTGAGAGATGCCTTTTGCCCGTTGCGGCCGGCGGTTCGGTTCTCCCCGGGACCGGTTCTTCTCTTGACACTGCCGTGAAAATACCCTAAGTTGCCGCAACTCACGGATGAAGGAAACAAGGGATCGCATGGCCACAAAAAAACAAAAAAGGACCGAAGAGGTCAGGCATAAGAAAACGAAAAAGGGGCGACGGGTTTTTCTCCTCTCCGCGATCGTTGTCGTGTCCGTTCTCTTTCTGGCCATATTTTTCATCACCCTCTTCGATTACATCTATCCGCCCGCGGCCGGAAAACAGACCGCGGGGAAAAAGAGGGATCGACAGGAGGTGACCCTCTTTTTTTCCGATGCTAACGAGCGTTTCCTCGTTCAGGAAAAACGCTTCATCCCCAAGGAAAAAGATCCGGAAGCGCAGGCGGCGGAGATGATCCGGGCCCTGATCGCCGGTTCGAAAACCGGACTGGTCAATACCTTCCCGGAGAAGACCGAACTCGAAGGCGTCAAGAGGGAAGGGGAGGACGGCCTCTCCGTCAATTTCCGGGAGAGCCTGGCGGCGAATCATCCGGGGGGAAGCACCGCGGAAATGGCCACCATCTATTCGTTGACCAACACGCTGACCTTCAATCTACCGACGATCAAAAAGATCAGAATCCTGATCGGCGGCAAGGAAAGGGAGTCGCTGAAGGGGCACATCGGTCTTAACAACCCGTTCATGATGAATCGGGAGCTGATCGCGCCGGCGGCGACGCAGAAAGAGGGATAGCGGAGTATTGTCCCGCTGTGGATCTCTATGGCATCCAAATCCAGACTTTCCCGCACGAGGAATATCGGAATCGCCGCTCACATCGACGCCGGCAAGACAACGGTGACGGAGCGCATTCTCTTCTACACGGGGAAATCCTATAAGATGGGAGAGGTCCATGACGGCGAGGCCGTGATGGACTGGATGCCGCAGGAGCAGGAGCGCGGGATCACCATCACCTCGGCGGTGACGACGTGCGCCTGGCGAAACCATGAAATTCACATCATCGATACGCCGGGTCATGTCGATTTCACGATCGAGGTCGAACGCAGTCTCCGGGTTCTTGACGGGGCCGTCGTCGTATTCTGCGCGGTGGGCGGGGTTGAGCCTCAGTCCGAGACCGTCTGGCACCAAGCCGACAGGTACGGCGTTCCCAAGGTGGCGTTCATCAACAAGATGGACCGGGTCGGAGCGAACTTCGCCGGGACGATCGGGCAGATGAAGGAGCGTTTCAACTCCCTGCCGTTGCCGATCCAGATTCCGTTTGGGGAGGAAGAGGCCTTTCGGGGGGTCGTGGACCTGATCCGGCGGCAGGTCGTCACGTGGGACGACACAACCAAGGGCGTTTCCTATGAATATGCGGAGCTTTCCGACGAGATCCGAACGCGGGCGATGGAGCAACGTGACCGGATGATCGCGTCGCTTGCCGACGTGGATGACGGGATCGCGGAGCAATATCTCGACGGGACGGAGATTCCCGAGCAGGATATCGTCGAGGCGATCCGCCGGGCAACCATCTCGCTTCGCATCGTACCCGTCGTGTGCGGTTCCGCCCTCCGGAACAAAGGGGTGCAACCGCTGCTGGACGCGGTGGTTCAATATCTGCCTTCACCCGAGGATATTCCTCCCGTTACCGGCCTGAATCCGTTGACGAAACGGGAAGAGGTTCGGGCGAGCAGCGATAAAGAACCGTTGGCGGCCCTGGCCTTCAAGATCATGCAGGATGAAGGTCGGAAACTGACCTATCTCCGGATCTATTCGGGGCGCCTGCACGCGGGAGATGAGCTGTACAACGCGAGCCGGGGGAAAAGGGAAAAGGTCGCCCGCCTTTTGAAGATGCACGCGAACAAGCGGGAGCGGGTCGAGCAGGCGGGCGCCGGCGACATCATCGCCGTCATGGGACTCAAAGAGATCACGACGGGCGATACCATCTGTGACGAGACGCACCCCATTCTGCTGGAGGCGATCGATTTTTATGAGCCGGTCATCAGCCTGGCGATTGAGGCCAAGACGCCGGCCGATCAGGAAAAACTGGGCTTTGCGCTGAACAAACTCATGGAGGAGGATCCGACCCTCCGGGTGAAGTACGACGATGAAACCGCCCAAACCGTCCTCTCGGGCATGGGGGAGCTGCATCTGGATATCATCACCGACCGGCTGCAACGGGAGTTCAACGCCCGGGTGAATGTCGGAAAGCCGCGGGTTGTTCACCGCGAAACGATCCAAAAGCGCGTCGAATGCGAGGGGATCTTTGAAAGGGAGCTGGGGGAGAAGAAGCATTTCGGCCATGTGAAACTCATCCTGGAACCCACGGAGCGGGGTAGCGGCGTCGAGATCGTCCGTCGACTCGAGGCCGGGATCGTCATTCCCGAGGAACAACTGGCCGCGATGGAAGAGGGTGTTCGCGAGGGGGTGCTGAGCGGCGTTCTCGCGGGGTATCCGGTGATCGACATTCGGATCGTGCTTCTCGGGGGGAACCAGAAGGAAGGAGAAACGACGCCGCTTGGTTGCAAGATTGCCGCCTCTTCCGCCTTTCGGGAAGGCTGCCTGAAAGCCGATCCCCTGCTCCTGGGGCCGGTCATGCGGGTGGATATCATTGCCCCAAGTGAATTCATGGGGGATGTGATCGGCGATATCCATTCCCGGCGCGGAGAGATCCAGGCCATCGCGCCGAAGGGGGCGGTCAGCGAGATCCGGGCGAAGGTTCCGCTGAAGGCGATGTTCGGCTATTCGACGGATCTTCGTTCCGCCACGCAGGGAAGGGCCGTCTTTACCATGCAGTTCCTGAAGTATGACAAGGTCTGATCGGCGAAGCCGGACAAACCGGCGGAGAATCTGAAAAAAGTCGGCGAGAAAGGATCATTGATTCATGGCCCAAGAGTCACGAATCGTGGATGACCGTTCAAAGGTCTCCTCTATTTTGCTGCTGGACAAGGATAAGCTTCTCCAAAGCATTTTCCGTCTCAGTTCGTTTTTAACCGCGCCTTCCAATCTGAATGAAATGCTGGTGAAGATCCTGGACGAGGTTGTGGACAGCATTGGCTTTGACCGGGGGATCATTCGTCTGTTCGATGCCTCCAAGCAGAATCTTGAGGCTCAGGTCGTCAAAAACTACAGCCCGGAGGAGGCCGAGAAGGTTTTTGCCGTTTCCCTCAATATTCATCAACATGACTGCGTCGTGACCAAGGTTGCCAAATCCGGGCAACCGATCGCGATCGAAGTCACGGCAACGGATCCTCGGATTACGGAAACGGATCGAATGCTGACGAAGATCTATGACCGCGGCTCCTATTTCTGCGCCCCGCTGAAGATCGGGGAAGAGGTGATCGGCATCATCGCCGCCTGGTTCAATGAGGAGACCAAGTTTTTCCCGGAAGAAATCAACCTGTTCGTGACCTATGCCAATACGTTAAGCATCATCATCCACAACCTGAGACTTTTCGAGTCCAACGCCGAAAAAATCCGGCAACTCATGATTCTCCAGGAGGCCGTCTCCGAGATGAATGCAAGCTACATTCTGGACAACCGCATTCTGGAGATCCTCGTAAAAAGCGCCTTGCGCATCAGTCGTTCGGAGAAGGTGCTGGTCTATTTTCTCGATATCGAAAAGAACCGCTGCCTGGTGAACGACGGGGATATCCTTTCCATCGACGACCGCTTGGCCTGCGAGGAGAGGATCGGTCGGACCATCATTCGCGAAGCCCTGGATAAGAATGCGGTCGTCACCAGACAGAGATCCGACGAAGCATCGTCCATAGAGCCGGTGTTTTCGGGTTACGGGTCGGAGATTGCCCTTCCGCTGAAGGTCAAGGACAAGTTCAAGGGCGCCCTCTATTTGGCGAAGAAAGAGGGAAGATATTCCCAGAATCAAATCCATATTCTGGATGTCCTGGTTCAGAATGCCTCCACGACCTATGACAATGCGATCATGCACTCGATGCTCTCCCTCGAGGCAAAATCCCTCAAGACGGAGGTGGAAAAACTCAAGGAACGGGAAGACATTCTGCTGGGTTTCCATGATATCCTGGGGAAGTCGAAGAAAATGCTCAACCTCTTCAGCGTGATCAAGGAGGTTGCCAAACACGACACGAACATACTGGTTCAGGGGGAAAGCGGGACCGGCAAGGAGCTGATTGCCAGGGCGATTCACCGCCAGAGTAACCGGCATGCAAAGCCCTTTGTCGATGTCAACTGTGCGGCGATTCCCGGAACGCTGCTGGAGAGCGAACTCTTCGGCTATGAAGCGGGCGCATTTACCGATGCCCGAAAGAGAAAACTGGGGCTGCTCGAACATGCCAGCGGCGGTACAATACTGCTGGACGAAATCGGCGACATGAGCATCCATCTTCAGGCCAAATTTTTGCGGATGCTGGAAGACGGTCACATCCGCCGTTTGGGCGGCAACGACAATATCCCCATCGATGTCCGGTTCATCTTCGCCACCAACCGGGATCTGAATCGGATGGCGGCGGAGGGTTCATTTCGGGAAGATCTGTTTTATCGGATCAGCGTCGTTCCCATTCTGATTCCGCCCCTTCGGGAACGAACCGAAGATCTGCTGCTTCTCGCCCGTTACTATGTGGAAGAGTTCAATCAGAAGTTCAAAAAGAGGGTCAAGGGATTCACGGAGGACGCGGAGCGCATCCTGATCGCCTACCCTTGGCCCGGCAATGTCCGTGAGTTGAAGAACATTATCGAGAGAATCATGATTCTCCACCATGACGGAACGCTGATCACCGCCGAAAGCCTGCCGGCGGAGATGAAGGTGACCACCCGTCAGGAAAAGCTTCGGATTCAGATCGATAACATTTTGCCGCAGCTCTCTTCGGAAGGAATCAATTTTACGCGGGTTACGGAGAGAATCGCGAACGATATCAAACGGAAGATCATTGAAAACACCCTGGAGGCGACTCGGGGAAACAAGGCCGAAGCGGCGAGGCGTTTGGGAATCTCCCGTTATAAGCTGATCCGGGAACAAAGAAAAATAAACAATTATATTCAATAGCTGGCTCATGCGGAGGTGTGCCGAACCAGCACGCCTCGTTCAAAAGACGCACAACATTCATCGCTTCAATCCAATGTGGCCTTTTGCGGAATCGATCCGTTGGCGCTGTGCGGTATCAGCACCATTCCCGTCCGACGCTTTTCGCGAATCTTCTCTCCGAAATCCTCCCGCTTCAGCGGCTCATGAATCTTTCCCGGGCCTCCTTCAATCAACCATTTGATATCACATCGTTGTGGACGGCATCCGTAAAAAATGAGGACGTGAAAAGATCTGTTGTTTCGGTTGGCATTGCTATTGCTATACAATAAGGCGGTAAGCAAGTCGGAAACTCCCTCAGGCAGCAGAACGGTGCTTGGCTTCATTGCAGATTCTCCGGCCATGGGGAGGGGAGGGAGACAGAAGCTGGGATTTATGCGCCACGACAACGGAAAAAAGAAAGATCACTTCAAAGATCACACCACCGAACAGAGTCATGAATATGATTTTTTCCTTGCGCCGGGTGAAGAAAAGGCTGATGAAATTGCCGTAGAAGCCGAAAGCGAAAAGACACAAAAAGGGAAAGACCAAAACAAGAGCAGGGTCTTTTTTCTTTCGAAGAAAGGCGGTTGATTCAAAAAAACGGTGTTATGCTTCGGCGATCGGGAGGGTGGCCTCACCGCGGATTCACGCTCACCGGGGCGATCAAAGATAATCTGAAAGGCGGTGCGTTAACCGAAACCCTTTCAGTTTTATAATGGTGGATGGTTTTTAGGTTCCCTCCTTTTCCATCCACCATTATTTTATCCATCAAAGGGCCTGCATTCGGCTCTCACCATATCGGATCAGGCGGCATGCGATCTAAAAACAGAGAAGGCGCCCTACCAAAGGGCGCCTTCTCTGCTTTTAGGATTGTTGAAAATCCGGATTACAATTTTTCACTGCTGATCCTCATGCCGTAGAAGGAACGGTAGACGAAGACCAACGCGATCAGAAAGAAGAGCGACGCGAGACCGATTCTCAGCCCCACGTTCTGCATCGTCACCGCGATCTCCACGGAAAGGAGGCCGAAGAGCGTCGTGAACTTGATGACCGGGTTCAGAGAGACCGATGAGGTGTCCTTGAACGGGTCGCCGA
>DIKL01000099.1:0-1677 GCA_002424545.1 Syntrophaceae bacterium UBA5619 | reverse complement strand
TGGCCATGAAGATCGCCTGGAACAAGCCGAAGAAGGCGATCCCGATCAGGTAGCCGATGAAGAAGTAGGGGTTGAAGAAGGCGAGCGCCAGGGCCATGAAGAAGATGACGACGAAGATGTTGATCATCCCCTTCTGGGCGTAGATCGTACAGATCCGGACGACCTCCTTGCTGTCGGCGATGGAAGCTTCCTTCTTATCCAGTTTGATGTGCTCCTTGATGTAAACGACGGCCTGGTAGGAGCCCGTCACGACGGCCTGGATCGAGGCGCCGGTAAACCAGTAGATGACGCTGCCGCCCATCAGAAGCCCCAGGATAACCTCCGGGTGGACCAGGCTGAGCTTGGAGATGACATCCCCGAAGAGCCCTTCGAGCAGGATGATGATTCCGAAAACCATCGTGGTTGCCCCGACGACGGCCGTGCCGATGAGGACCGGTTTGGCCGTGGCCTTGAAGGTGTTCCCCGCGCCGTCCGCGGACTCGAGATAGAACTTTGCCTTCTCAAAGTCCACATCGACGCCGAAGTGTTTCTTGACGACCTCTTTGGCGTCCTTGCGGCTCTCGATCATCGAGAGCTCATAGATGGACTGGGCATTGTCGGAAACAGGGCCAAAACTGTCCACGGCGATCGTCACCGGACCCATTCCCAGGAAACCGAACGCGACGAGACCGAAGGCGAAGACCGGCGCGGCAAAAACGAACGCCGGGGGCATGAGGCCCAGGATCGAGCCGCTCTGTGAGACCAGATAAGCGACCAGCATCAATACCAGGATCACCAGCCCCTCCCAGAAGGCGGAGAAATTCCCCGCCACCAATCCGGAAAGGATGTTCAACGAAGGACCGCCCTGCCGGGAGGCATTGACGACCTCCTCGCAGTGCCGGGAACTCGTGCTCGTAAAGATCTTTGTGAATTCGGGGATCAGCGCGCCGGCGATGGTCCCGCAACTGATGATGATGGAGAGGGCCAGCCAGGTCGAGATCGAGCCGGCCACCGGGGGCAGATCGCCCAGGAGGAAATAACTGGCGACAAAAGTCACGGCGATGGACAGCGAGGAGGTGATCCAGATCAGGTTCGTCAAGGGATGCTCGAAGTTGAATTGGGTCTTGCCGGTAAAGAGGGACTTGCTGGCCGCATCGTTGACGAAGTAGGAAACCAGCGAGGTGATGACCATCAGGATGCGCATGGCGAAGATCCAGACGATCAATTTTCCGCCCATCTCCGGGTTGGTGGCCATCGCCAGGGCCAGGAAGGCGATCAGGGCCACGCCCGTGACGCCGTAGGTTTCGAAGCCGTCCGCCGTCGGGCCGACGCTGTCGCCCGCATTGTCGCCCGTGCAGTCGGCGATGACGCCGGGATTCTTCGGATCGTCCTCGGGCAGGTGAAAGATGATCTTCATGAGATCGGAACCGATATCGGCGATCTTGGTGAAGATGCCGCCGCAGATGCGCAGTGCGCTGGCGCCGAGGGATTCGCCGATCGCAAACCCGATGAAGCAGGCGCCGGACATCTCCTTGGGAATGTAGGCCAGAATCAGGATCATGAAGAAGAGCTCGATACTGACCAGCAGCAAGCCGACGCTCATCCCGGAACGGAGACAGATGTTCACCATGTTCAGCGGCTTGCCGCTCAGGGAGGCGAAGGCCGCCCGGGAGTTGGCGACCGTGTTGATCCGGATGC
>DIKL01000007.1 GCA_002424545.1 Syntrophaceae bacterium UBA5619 | reverse complement strand
TGCGTGAAACGGAAGATGTTGTCGATGAACAGAAGAACGTCCTGCCCTTCCACATCCCGGAAATATTCCGCCGCCGCCAGGGCCGTCAGCGAAACGCGGGCCCGTGCGCCCGGCGGCTCGGTCATCTGTCCGTAGATCAGGGCCGCCTGCTTGATCACCCCAGAAGCCTTCATCTCGAGATAAAGGTCGTTTCCCTCGCGGGTCCGTTCACCCACCCCGGCGAACACGGAGATGCCGCCGTGGTGCAACGCGATATTGTGGATCATCTCCATCATGACCACCGTCTTGCCGACGCCGGCGCCGCCGAACATCCCCATTTTCCCGCCCCGGGGAAAGGGAACGAGGAGATCGATCACCTTGACCCCCGTTTCGAGGACATGGACGGAGGTGTCCTGTTCAAGGAAGGTGGGAGCCTCGCGATGAATGGGCATGGTATGCTTCGCATTGATCGGACCGAGGCCGTCGACCGGCCGACCCACCACGTTCAGGATCCGCCCGAGACATTCCGGCCCGACGGGAACACTGATCGGCCCTCCAAGGTCCTTGGCCTTCATCCCGCGCACCAGGCCGTCGGTGATATCCATGGCGATGCAGCGCACGACGTTGTCCCCCAGGTGCTGGGCGACCTCCACGATCAGGTTGTCCTCGACGTCGTTGATCGTGGGATTGGTGATGGCGATGGCGTTCATGATGCTGGGGAGCTTTCCCTCCTCAAACGCCACGTCGACGACCGGTCCGATGACCTGTACAAGCCTTCCAATGTTCATACCCGTCTCCTTCAATGATCGAAGTGGCGCCGGCTTTGCGACCGGCGGCCCCTTTGCCTTATCCCTTTGCCAGCGCCTCGGTGCCGCCCACGATGTCCATCAACTCGGCTGTGATCGCCGATTGCCTGACCTTGTTGTATTTGAGCGTCAGGCTCTGGATCAGATCCTCGCAATTCCGGGTTGCGTTGTCCATCGCCGCCATCCGGGCGCCGTTCTCTCCCGCGGAGGTTTCGACCAATGCGCGATAAATCAGGACATGGACGTACATCGGCAGCAACTTCTCCAGCAGGGCCTCTTCGGAGGGTTCATAAATGTAGTCAAGCCGCTTGTCCTGTTCGATCTCTTCCTCCCGCCCGATGGAGGGGAGAGGAAAGAGCCGGACCACGGAAGGGCGCTGGATGGACACGTTGACGAACTCGTTGTACAATAGATAAAGCTCGTCGTACTCCTCACCGATGAACGGCGGGATGATATCCCCCGAGATCTGGACGGCAAGGCTCATGTTGAATTTTCCGAAGACGTCGGCCCGCGGATGGATGGTTTTCATCTTTTTTCGGAAGAAGTCCCGCCCCTTCCGGCCTACAGGGATCAGCTCCACTTCGCGACCCTCGCGTACCTTCTCCTTGATGAACCGTTCGGTTGCCTTAATCAGGTTGCTGTTGAAGCCCCCGCAGAGTCCTCGGTCGGAGGTCATACAGATCACGCGGAGCCGCTTGGGTTCCCGGACCGCCAGCAGCGGGTGGCTTCGCGCGTCCACCCGAAGCGCAAGGCTGCTGAGAACCTCCATGAACTTCACGGCGTAAGGACGGAAATTCTCCATCCGCATCTGAGCGGCCTTGAACTTCGAGGCCGCCACCATGTTCATCGCCCGGGTGATCTGCCTGGTTTTCTGAACGGCGGTGATTTTCCGTTTTATATCTTTAAGTGCGGCCATTCAAACCTGCTCCCTTGATTCCCGTTACCATTTTCTGCCGCATTTTTACTCGGCGACATAGACCGAATCGAACTCGTTTAGAACGTCCCGGAGCTTCTTGTCGAGTTCGGGCCCGATGATCTTTTTTTCGTCGATCTCCTTCATGATTTCCGGATACTTTCCCTTGACGAATCCCAAAAGCTGCGGTTCGTAGTTTTTGAGTTTGTCCACCGGGTACTTGTCTAGGAATCCCCGGGTGCCTGCGAAGAGGATGATCACCTCCTCACCGAGCGACATCGGGACGAACTGCGGCTGCTTGAGGATTTCAACAAGCCGGATGCCGCGGTCGAGCTGGGCCTGCGTGGCCTTGTCCAGATCGGAGCCGAACTGCGCGAAAGCAGCCAACTCGCGGTACTGGGCGAGATCCAGCTTCAGCGTGCCGGCGACCTGCTTCATCGCCTTCACCTGCGCCGCGCCGCCCACGCGGGAGACCGAAAGCCCCACGTTGATCGCCGGGCGGATGCCGGAAAAGAAGAGCGATGGTTCCAGGTAGACCTGGCCGTCGGTGATTGAAATGACGTTTGTCGGGATGTAGGCGGAGACGTCACCGGCCTGGGTTTCGATGATGGGAAGCGCCGTCAGCGATCCGCCGCCGAGTTCCTTGCTCACGCGGGCGGAGCGCTCCAGGAGGCGCGAATGGTTGTAAAAGATGTCACCGGGGAACGCTTCTCGTCCCGGCGGACGACGGAGCAACAGCGAGATTTGCCGGTAGGCCACGGCCTGTTTGGAGAGATCGTCGTAGATGATCAGCGCATCCTGCGCCTTGTCCCGGAAGTATTCGCCGATGCTGCAGCCGGCGTATGCTGCGATGTACTGGAGGGTAGCCGGATCGCTGGCGCAAGCGGCGACAACGCAGGTATAGGACATGGCATCGTGTTTCCTGAGGTTCTCCACCACCTGCGCGACGGTCGATTTCTTCTGGCCGATCGCGACGTAGATGCATTTCACGCCCGTGTCCCTCTGCCGGATGATCGCGTCGATGCCGATCGCGGTCTTGCCGATCTGGCGNNTCGCGCTGGCCGCGACCGATCGGCGTCATCGCATCGATCGCCTTGAGGCCGGTGTACATCGGTTCGTTGACCGGCTGGCGGAAGACCACGCCGGGGGCGATCATCTCGATCCGGCGGTATTCCGTCGTCTCAATGGGGCCCTTGCCGTCCAGCGGAGCGCCCGTGGCATCGATGACCCGGCCGAGGACGGCCTCACCGACGGGAATCTGCGCGATCTTGCCGGTCCGCTTTACGATATCGCCTTCCTTGATATGGGTGACTTCCCCGAGCACGGCCACGCCGACATTGTCCGTCTCCAGGTTGAGGACCATCCCGAGGATTCCCCCGGGAAACTCGAGCAGCTCCATGGCCATGGCATTCTCCACGCCGTAGACCCGGGCAATGCCGTCCCCGACGGAGAGGACCGTTCCCGTTTCGCTGATATCCAGTTTTTTCTCATACTCCTTGATCTGCCTGGATATGATCTCGCTGATTTCCTCTGCCCTGATGGTTTCCATGCGCTATCTGTCCTCCCCCAAGAGATTCCTGATGTTGTTTAATTGCGCTTTGATGCTTCCGTCATACAGTGTATCCCCGACCCGGACGACGATCCCGCCGATCAGGGAAGGCTCCTCCAGAACGATCATCTCGACCTGTCTGCCGGTCATGCTTTCCAGCCCTGTCTGCAGGCGACGGGAGAGTTCGCCTGTCAGCGGAAACGCCGTTTTCACCGTCACCCGGACCTTTTTCAGCGCCTTGTCCATCAATTCCCGGTAGCAGTCTTCGATATCGGAGAGAATGCCGATGCGGCGCTTGTCGACCAGCAGTTTCAGAAAATTGGCGGTCAGAGGGGAGATGCGGATCTTCTCCAGAACGGATTCCACGACCGCTTTCTTGTCCGGTTGGGCGAAGATCGGGTTGGCCAAAAACTCGCCGAGGCTTTCGTTCTCCCGGAGAACGGCGGAAAAGCGGCCCAGCTCCTGGTAGTACTCCTCGTAGCGTTGTTCCCCGGCGGCGATCTCGAAGAAGGCCCGGGCGTAACGCTTTGCGATGTTGCTGCTGATCAATTTTTGTTCACCACCTTCTCGATGTAGTCCTTCACCAGAGCTTCGTGATCGTTCGCCCGGATGTTCTTGCGAAGCAGATCTTCCGCCATCTGCGTGGAGAGGCGAACCGCCTCGATCCGGAGCTCCCGACTCGCCTTGTTGAACTCCTGTTCCATGCGCGCTTGGGTATCTTCCTTCATCTTTTTCGCGGTGTTTCGGGCATCCTCGATCATCCGTTCCTTTTCGGTCAGCCCCTGGGCCTGGATCATCCGCTGGATCTCATCGATCTCTCCCGTCGCCTTGTCAAGCTTTGCGCTGTATTCGCTGAATTTTCGTTCCGCGTCCTTACGGGCGCTGACGGCCTCGGCAAGGGCGGTTTGGATTCCTTCGCGTCGGGTGGACAGGAAAGATCTGATTTTATCGGCCAGGAGCCAGTAGAGAACGCCGACCAGGATGAGGAAGTTGACGACGCGCCAAACAAAACCGAACCAGTTCGGCCCCTCGTCGCCGCCTCCACCGCCGGAGGCGTATGCCGCCGTCATCGTCAGGATGGGGAAGAACAAACCGGCCAAAAAAAGGACCCGGCCCGGCCGTAAGCCTCCTGTCGTTCCCTTCCCGTTGGTTATCCGTTCCTGTCCAGGCGGGAAATCAACGAACTGTATCCCCCTCCGTCCTCCATTCATCAAAGACGCCTCCCCAAGATCTTTTCCGTAATTTCAACCGAGAGTTGCTGGGAATGATCGGTCAGGATCTTCTTTGCGGTGCCGATCTCCCCATCCATCCTGGCCTGGAACCTTTCCATCATCTCGGGAATCTCCGCCCTGACCGCATCGATGACCGTCTTGGCCTCTTCAGCGCCCTGCCGGATGATCTCGTTTTTTTGTTCGACGGCCGCCGCCTTGGCCTGGTGGAGCTTCTCCTCGTACGCGGCCATTTTCTCCTCCACGGTTTTCTGAAGACGCCGGATTTCCGTCTCGGAATCTTCGAACTGCTTCTTTCGCTTGTCAATCAAGCCGAGGATCGGTTTGTAGAGAAGAATGTTCAGGATGAAGATCAGCAGGAGGAAATTGACGATCTGGATTCCCAGGGAATAATCAAGACTGACCACTGCCCATCACCTCAAATGAGATCCATCATGCAAAAAACCGGATGTAATGGAAAATATTACTCCGGCCGCCTGCATCCCAAATTGTACTGAAAAAAGGTTCCGCTGGGCTTGCCCAGGGAGATTTGTCCGCCGATATCGATCCGCCCGATCTATGTTCACCCGAAACCCCTAACGCGTCGCCATGGAAATTCGGCTTGTTGGAGCATATCTTCCAGATATCAACAAAAAGACAACGGATTGACAATGAATATGAAAACTGCGACTGGTTTCGGCAAGAACCGACCGAATAGCCCCCTGTTCATTCAAGAGGATATGCGGAACGGATTCGTTCAGGCCATAAGCAGTCAGAAAGTAAATTACGGTCAGTATCTGACCGCTGGTCACCGTTCGCGGTAGAGTCTTTATCTCATTCCTTGCATACTGTCAAGAGAAAAGACTCCCGTAGAAAAGACGTTCGGACCAACCCCGTCTGGATCGACGGCACTGCGGTCCATTGTCCATCCGAGAGCCGCTTTCCACCATTTGAAAATCGGCTCCCGAAGGCGCGCATCAAACATTTTTGTCGTTCCGGCCCATCCGACCTTTCGGATTTTTCGACGGAATCCGGCCGCCTCATCTCTTTTCGTCGGTTTCGAGATTTCCAAGAAGAAGGTCATGTGCCTCGGCTTCTTTGCGAGTCATGTGGCAGGTACCTTCAAAAAAGGCCCCTTCCTCGACCGAAAAAAGGGGTGTGTTGAGATCTCCCAACAGCTTGCCCGTCGAGTAGATCCGGATTTGCTTCTTGACTTCGATCTGTCCGCGCACCTCGCCGCTGATCATAACACTGTCCACACGGATATCAGCCTCAAGATCGGCGCCTTCACCGATCACCAGCGTGCCGCTGCCGTAAATTTCTCCCTTGAAATCCCCGTCGATCCGGACCGAACCGTTGAACATCAGCTTGCCGTTGAACTCGGCCCCTTTCCCCAGAAAGGCCCTGACCTCTTCCTCTTCCTTTGTCTTTTTGCCCAGCATGACGTTACTCCTTTCGGATCGTTTTCAAGACGATTGAAGAATGAATCTGCGAACACTGATATTCATCAGCAAACCAACGGTCATCATCAAAACCACCATCGACGAACCGCCGTAGCTGAGGAAGGGCAGCGGAATTCCTACAACGGGAAGAATTCCCAAGACCATTCCGATGTTGATGAACACCTCCCAGAAGATCAGCATGGTAATCCCGAGGGCGATCAGCGCCCCCAGGTAGTCCTTGGAGTGGATCATTATCTTCAGTCCCCACAGGATCAGGAATAGAAAAAGAACGAGTAGGATGATTCCTCCCAGGAAACCCCACTCCTCGGCAAAAACGGAAAAGACGAAATCGGTTTGCTGCTCGGGAAGAAATTTGAGCTGGGTCTGGGAACCCTTCAGAAATCCCTTTCCGAAAAATCCTCCCGACCCGACGGCGATCATCGACTGGATGATGTGGTAGCCCGAACCCAGCGGATCGCGATCGGGACTGAAGAAAGTCAACATCCGCTCCCGCTGGTAATCTTTGAGAAAATGCCAGCCGATCGGAATCAGGATAATCCCCCCGACGGCGGCGATCAGCAGCGCTTTCCAATCCAGTCCGACATAGAAGACGATCGACAAGAACAGGATGAACAGGATCAGCCCCGTTCCCAGATCCGGCTGCTTGAGGATCAGCAGGAACGGGACAAGAACGATTAGGAAAGGGACAAGCAGTTCGGTCAAACGATATCCGCGAGCAAACTGATGGCGGTCGAAATATTTAGCCAACGCGAGAATAACCGTCAGCTTGACCAGCTCAGAAGGCTGGAAGGTGAAACCGCCGATGAGGATCCAGCGCTGAGATCCCCGCGTCGCATAACCGGCGGTAAAAACCACGAGAAGGAGAATGATGGAGATGCCGTAGAGAACATATGCATGACGGCTGAGAAAACGGTAATCGATGAAGAAGGCCAGGGCCATTCCTACAATGCCGATCAGGATCCACTGGAGTTGTTTGATGTAGAGCGGCGTCTGGCGAAGGTCGGCGATACTGAACCCGGCACTGTAGATGTTCAGCAGACCTATGCCGCTGATGATCAGGACCAGAACAAAAAGGGTCCAGTCGAAGTTTAAAAGAAGACGGCGGTCCAATTTGATCATGGCTTGTGCATCTCCCGAACGTCCGCGGTTTCATGCATCTGCGGCTGGGTCTTTGTTGTCTGTTTTCGCCCAAAATAGGCGTCAATCACCTTTCGTGCTACAGGGGCAGCCGCCGAGCCGCCGTGACCGGCGTGTTCCAGAATGACCGCGACCACAATTTCCGGATTTGCGTAAGGGGCAAAACAGACGAAGATTGCATGGTCCCCAAAATCGCCCGACGCCTGCCTCATTTTACGAGCTTTTGCATCCTGGGGAAGCCCGATAACCTGCGCGGTTCCTGTCTTCCCGCAGACATCCTGCTCTTTCCTTTTCAGGATGTACCCCGTTCCCCCTTTTTCATTCACCACCCCCCACAATGCCCGGTTGATGATCTGAATGTTCTGAGGGTTGACCGATAGTACGGCTTGCTTCTCCGGCTCATATACCTTTACGATACGACCGTCGGAAGATTCAAGCTGTTTTAAGAGCCGGGGCCGATAAAGACTGCCGCCGTTCGCCAGGACCGCATAGACATTGGCAAGTTGGAGCGGAGTTACAAGGTTGAATCCCTGTCCGATGGCGATGGAGATGGTTTCACCGGTCTGCCAGGCCTGCCGAAATCGGGAAAGCTTCCATTGCTTGGTGGGGATCAGGCCGCCCTTCTCCCGGGGAAGGTCGATTCCCAGCGGGGCGCCGAGTCCGAAGGCTCGGGCATAGGCGGCGATCCGGTCCACGCCGAGCCTCTTCCCCAGATTGTAGAAATAGACATCGCAGGATTCCACAATGGCACGGTGGAGATTGACATTGCCGTGACCTTTTTCCTGCCAGCAACGGAAGGTCCGATCACCCAACTCGAAGGAACCGTTGCAGTAGAAGGTTGTTTCCGGAGTGATCAGCCCTTCTTCGAGCGCGGCCGCCGCCACGATGGGCTTGTAGGTCGATCCGGGAGGATACTGTCCCGAGATCGAGCGGTTTTCCATGGGATGCTTGGGATGGTTGGAAAGCGTTTCCCAGTCGTCGTGGGAAATTCCTCCGCTGAAGAGGTTCGGGTCGAACGAGGGCGAGCTGACCAATGCAAGTACGGCTCCGTTGCGAGGATCCAGAACCACCACCGCACCCGCCCGGTCGCCTATGGCCGACCATGCCGCCTTCTGGAGTTCGGAATCGATGGTCAGTACTACATTGTTGCCCGGCGCCGCCTGAATCCGGCCAAGAGAGCGGATCATTTTACCGGTGACGTTGACCTCCACCTGCTCGGCGCCGCTTTTCCCCCGGAGGTGAGCATCCAGGAGTTTCTCGACGCCGAATTTTCCGATAATGTCTCCCGCCGTGAGCTCATCGGTGAAGTCCCGTTCCAGTTCTTCACGATTCACTTCTCCCGTAAAACCGACCATCTGTGCGGTCATCTCCCCGTTCAGGTAATACCGGACGGGTGAAACCTCCGTCATCACACCGGAAAGATCCAGGGCATGGGTTTCCACCACGGCACGCTTTTCCATGCTGACGTTCCGTTCGAGGAAAACGGGCACGAACGGTTTCACGTGTCCGAAGGACGAGGAGGAAGGCAAAAACGTCAATGAACGATCGGCATAGAGCCTTTTGATCTCGTCGATGACCTTCCGGATGTCGCTTGTCCGGTTGGGAACGAAGACGATATCAAAAGAAGGCTGGTTGTCCGCCAGAATCCGCCGGCCATGGTCCATGATCAGACCCCGCATCGGCTTGACTTTTCGCAGGCGAACGCTGTTGTTTTCGGAGCGCTGTCGCAGCTCCTCCCCCTTGATCACCTGCAGGTACCACAGCCGCGCCACGAGAAGCATCAATGCGAGCGAGATGACGATGAACAGCATTCTGATTTTATGCCGAACCCGACCCGGCTCATATCCGTCGATCGGGGCGCCGATCTTCCACATTCAAAAAAACCTCGAACCGTCGAAATAGACTGAAAAGAATGGGGCTGAGCAATCCAACCGCAATAGCCCGCGGAACAAGGATCTTCGGAATCTCATGAAGGAGATTCGAACCAAAGACAAAACGGTACAGAAGAACGATCGCCACGCCTTCCAGGAGTGTGCAGAATCCGGAAAAACATGCGATCAGGCCGGGCTTCCCGGCGTAGGCATTCTCCCTGACGATTCGAGAGAGGCCATAGACAACCATATACAGAAACATGTGAAGCCCGAAAATCGTGCTGGTCAGGCAATCCAGGTAGAAACCGATCAGCAGGGAGAGAATGCTCCCGCGTAAGGCATCGAAGTGAAATCCGGCATAGATGATGACGATAATGGAGATCTCTATCTCGATCCATCCAAAAGAAACGAGATCCAGAATCGTAATCTGAACGATCACCAATAGAAACAGCCACACGGGGAGAAGAAGATAATAGTTCATTTTCCGGTCCCCGGATCCGGAATCAGGGCCAGGACCTCCTCCAACTTCCCGATCTCCACGGCGGGCGCCACATCAATCTTCTGAAAGAGACCTTCCCCCGTCCGGAAGGCGCCCGTGACGACGCCGAGAAGCAATCCCTTGGGAAATACACCGGCCAGGCCGGAGGACAGAACCACATCACCCGGAAGCACTTCTTCCGCCCGGGAGATGTATTTCAAGCTGCATCCCGCCGATCCGGCGCCCTGGAGCACCCCTTGGGCGCGGCTCCGTTGAATCAGTCCGTCGATATTGCTGTTTCCGTCGATCAGCAGCAGGACCTGGGAGGCATTCCAGGCGGTTTCAATAATCCGTCCCACCACTCCTTGTTCGGATAAAACCGGGAATCCCACCCGCAATCCATGGGCGGTCCCCTTGTTGATCAGGATCGTCTTGAACAGAGAGGCGCGGCTGTGGTCGACCACCCTCGCCGTCACGACCCGTTTGGACAACCCGTCCTGGAGGTCGAGGAGTTTCTGAAGACGTATTCCTTCGAGGTAACCTTCGCGGTAACGGTTGAGCTGTTCGCTGAGGGCGGTGTTTTCCCGCCGCAACCGCCTATTTTCATCCCCGATGCCGACCAGAAAGATGTACCTCTTCCAAGCATCATCCACCGCCCCAAGCGAAATGTTGACGGCATCTTCGACGGGAGCCGCCGCCTCGAGCACCATTTTTCTAAGGAAGCCGGTCTCGGACCGTCTGACCACGCTGTAGGAGAGAACGGCCAGGGAGAGGAGCAATAGAACCGCCACCGCGGCAAGGGAGAGGTATTTCCTGGGAATCAGCATCTTTCAGCCACAAACGATGGCGCAGGATCTCAGACCTGAAATGTCACCTCTTTGAGAACATCCAGTTGATCCAGCGCGATACCGGCACCCCTGGCGACGGTGGAGAGGGGATCATCCGCGATGGTAATGGGGAGACCCGTCTCCGCCCGGATCAACAAATCAATGTTCCGGAGCAGGGCGCCTCCTCCGGTGAGGACGATTCCACGGTCGACAATGTCTCCGGCAAGTTCCGGAGGGGCATTCTCCAAGGCATCCTTGATGGCGTCCACGATGAGGCTGATCGGTTCCATGATCGCCTCGCGGATCTCATCGGAATTGATTTCCACGATCTTCGGGATGCCGGAAATCAGATCCCTCCCCTTGACCTCCATCTTGAGGGGCTCGTGGTTGGCATCGGGGTAGGCGTTGCCGAGGGTCGTTTTGATGTTCTCTCCCGACCGCTCCCCGATCAACAGGCTGTATTTTCGTTTCAGATACTGGACGATCTCTTCGTCGATCTTGTCTCCGGCAACCCGGACGGATTTTGAATAGACAATCCCGGCAAGGGAGATCACCGCTACTTCGGTGGTTCCTCCACCGATGTCCACAACCATCGAGCTGACCGGCTCGGTGACCGGAAGCCCCGCGCCGATTGCCGCCGCCATCGGTTCTTCGATTAGATAGATCTCCCGGGCCCCTGCCGATTCCACCGTTTCCCGGACGGCGCGTCTCTCCACCTGGGTGATCCCGGAGGGAATCGAAACGATGATGCGGGGTCGGACCAGGGCCCGTCGGTTGTGAACGCTGAGGATGAAGTGCCTGAGCATCGCCTCCGTTATGTCGAAGTCGGCGATCACACCGTCCCGCATGGGCCGGATGGCTACGATATTGCCCGGCGTCCGCCCGAGCATCTTCTTGGCCTCCGTGCCGACCGCCAGGACCTTCTTTTCCCCCTTGGCGTTTTTGTGGACGGCAACGACCGAAGGTTCGTTGAGGACGATTCCCTTTCCCCTGACATACACAAGGGTGTTGGCCGTCCCCAGATCGATCGCCAGATCGTTCGAAAACTTTCCCAAAATAAAATCAAAAATCAAGTTCGGTACCTCCCGGTGGTCCAGAAAATTGCATTCACAATAGAAAGGATGCTCGCGCTGGAGGGGCCATCTATATCGTATTTTCCACCCCTTATCAATCCATTTTTTCCAAAAAATCATTGCATTTTGAAGATGACTGTACTACTAAGCCGGACATCGACGCAGCGCTACGGAACGGCGTCGCCGGGGTCGGTCGAAATGCCGGTCCCCGAAAAGATCCGTTTTCATTTTTAAATCATTTCAAATCAAGAACGGGGGAAAAGGGATGTTGCTCAACCTCATGCGAAAACACGCCAGAAACTGGCTCATGAAGATCATCCTGGGGATCATCGTGATCGTCTTTGTCTTCTATTTCGGTTCGATGGGCGGAAGTCAGAGGGCGGAGCGGATCGCCATGATCGACGGCAAACCGATTGTCTATGTCGATTTTCAACGGGAATACCAGAACATGCTGGACATGTATCGTCAGCGTTTCGGCCAGGAGCTGACAGAGGAGATGGTCAAGGCGCTGAACCTCAAGCAGCAGGCGCTGGACAATCTGATCAATCAGTCGGTTGTTCTGAAGAAGGCTGAGGAGATGAACGTCCGGGTGACCGACGAGGATGTCCAGGCGGCCATTTTGGCCTATCCCGCCTTTCAGCGGAACGGCGTTTTCGACGAAAGGATCTATCAGCAGACCCTCAGGAACAGCAAAATGTCTCCGGAAGAGTTTGAAGATCTTCAGCAAAAAATGCTGATCACCCTCAAGGTGGAGGATCTTATCCAGGAGGGAATAAAGGTGTCGGATCAAGAGATCCACGACCTCTATGTGATGCAGAACGAGAAAATCAATGTCGATTTCATTCGGATTTCTCCCCAGTCTTTTTTTGACGGAGTCAAGCCGGCCCCCGCCGATCTGGAGGCTTTCCTCAAGTCTCGCGAGGGGCAGTTCCGCGTCCCCGAACAGCTGCAGGTCAAATACCTGGCGTTCATGGCCGGGGATTACGCCGCAAGCGCAAAGATCTCCGACGTGGAGATCAATGATTATTACGAACGGAACAAAGCCCAGTGGAAGAAGGGTGACAAAACACAGCCTATTGCCGAAGTCCGGGAGAAGATCATCGAGACGCTGGGGCAGAGCGCCGGGATGACTGCGGCCTCGGACGAAGCCAAGAAGGCCCATGATACCATCTACCAGGAAGAAAACTTCGATGCTTATGCGGCGCATAAGAAACTGAAGGTGCAAAAGACAGGTTTTTTCAGGATCAACGACGTTCCGTCGGAATTCAAACCGATTGCCGATTTCGTCAAGATCGTTTCGCGTCTGGAACCAAAGGAGATCAGCCGCGTGCTTCAGGGGGAAAAGGGATACTACGTCGTTCAGATGGAGGCAAAGAAGGCGCCCTACCTGCCTCCCCTGAAGGAGATCGAAGCCGAGGTAGAAAAACAGTATCGGGAAACGGAGTCGAAGCGCCTGGCGAAGAAGGAAGCGGACGACCTGCTTGTCCGTCTCAGGAAAGGGGAGGCGCTGGCGGCCGTGGTCGCAGAAAAGGGGTTGAAGATCACGGAAACGGGTATCTTCCAACCCGGAGGCGCCGTTCCCAAGCTGGGCTCCTCCCCCGAGCTGACGGAGGCGCTTTTCCAGCTCTCCGAAAAGAAGCCTTACCCGGAACAGACCTACGCCATTGACGGAAATTACGTGATCCTCGGGCTCAAGGGAAAGGGCAGCGTGGACGAAAAAGATTTCGCTTCCCAGAAAACCGCGATTGCGAATTATCTGACCCGAGCGAAGAAAACGGAGGCAATGAAGGCTTGGATCGAGGGAAGCAAGGCTGCCCTGATCAAAGAGGGGCGTCTCCTATTCACCCGTGACGTCAAGGATCTGTAAGAACAATCCGGACCAGCCGAAATGGCCGGTCCGGGCGGATGCGATTGGATTTCGTCCGTATTCGACGGTTGGTTTATCGTTTTTCCTTCAGGATATCGCGAATTTCCGCAAGCAACGTCTCCTCCTTTGAGGGTACCGGTGGAGTGGAAGGGGCGGCTTCTTCTTTTCGTTTCATTGCATTGATCGCTTTCACCAACAGAAAGATCACGAATGTGACGATGACAAAATCGACGACCGTTTGGAGGAACTTGCCGTAGGCAATGACCACGGCCGCTGGATCGCCTGCAACCCCTTTTAAAACAATGGCAAGCTTGCTGAATTCGATCCCTCCGACCAGCAGACCGATGGGCGGCATAATCACATCACTGACCGCTGAAGAAACGATCTTGCCGAAGGCGACTCCGATAATGATGCCCACGGCCATGTCCACGACATTCCCTTTAACGGCGAACTCCTTAAATTCCTTTAACATGCTCATGTGATCCTCCTCCTTCCAGCGTTGACGATCTTCCGATGACGACTCGAGCATCTGCTATTATTCCTCAATTCCCCTCCATTGCCCCCATGTCTTCCGCAGCATTGCTTTTTTTGAATTCTCACGATTTAGCCGATCGTTGTCAAGCGTTTTCATCGGGTGCTTCCGTCGGCAATCGACCTGCGCAGTGGGACACCGGGATCAGCCGGTCTTCATTCACGCCCCTATCCATTCGGACGGGGCATGATCCATGCGGCGAAGCACACGACCAAAGCAACTCTGGATTTTCCACGGATTATTCCAAACAAGAAAAAGGGGTTAACAACTCTTAACCCCTTTGATCGATCTGGTGGAGCTGGCGAGGATCGAA
>DIKL01000057.1 GCA_002424545.1 Syntrophaceae bacterium UBA5619 | reverse complement strand
CTTCGTCGGAGACAGGCGGCTGCGGCCGATCAGTCTCTTTTCGGTCCCCGTGACTCGCCCTGCGCTTCGCTCCGGACGAGACACGTCTCCCTGGTTCGCGCCCTCGCCCTCGAAACCGCTGCGCGGATTCCAGGGCGCCGGACGGCCTCTCCCTGTGGTCGAGACCGTCCGTGCGGGCGCTCTGAAAACCCAGGTCAAAAGATGAAACCCGAGATCAGCGAAGGTTGGTTCTGATAAGGAAGGGTGAAGGACGGTAGGCTTTCCCTGTGGTCTACTGGTATCGGCGTTCCGCCTCTTTTCCCGCTCCCTGCGTTTCCTCGCCTTCTCGGAGACGCCTTGCAGCGGGGCCGGATAAAAAGATCTCACTATCTCTCGATGACCTCGCGGGCCTGGATGATTCCGCCTGCGTCTGTGAATGGTAACGGTCCGCTTTTTATATCGACCGAGTTTGTTTGCTCCACCAGGGCTTCAGCGAGTCCATCCAGATATTGCACTCAGGGATCGACCAGTTCGCAGCATTGAAGACCTTGCGCCTTTGCGGCGAGAAATCGCTGACGATATCAATCGTATCACCAGGGTATTGCATGGGCCGCTTCAAAGCGCGGGCATCACGGTAGTATCCGCCTTCCTGCCGGAATTCTCCGTCTTCATCGTACCACTCGCTTTCGGCGACCCAGATCTGAAATTTGTCAAAATGGAAAGGCCTAACCGACAAGCCGCCCGTCCAATAATAGACCCGTCCGAAGTACATGGAGTGAAGATACTTTTCCCATTCCTTCGGTCGGCAGGCCCATTCTTCCTCGCCTTCATGCCATATCATCTTTGGGGAATCCTGGACGGCGATCCAAAGAACGTAGATGCCCAGCATGCGATATCTCGCGGATCTCCGTTCAATGTCGTTCAAGTCCACTGTCGTCTTTTGGATCTCGATGGCCACTCTGGCAGATGAGATAACAGCGTATACATCAGGGCGCACGCCGTTCAATTGTTTTTCAATATCGCAATCGGAACATTCGGGACGGGCCAGCAGGGCTTCAAAAATCTCTCTTTTGCACCGGTAATGGACTTGAGTTTCACCTGCGCCGTATTGGCAATCGTAGGGCGGCTTGTGTGCGTAATGGTGTTCCTTGACCTTTCCCTTCTTGAGAATAACTTCGCCCGTGCAGCCCGGACAACGGAAGGGGCCTTCACTTTTTTCGGTTTTCCATGCGACGGACTTAACGCCGTCTCTCGAAATGGCTGCTTGCACCGGTAATCAGCCCCTTTCCGACGCCATCAAGAAGTCAATCACGCTTTATACGAAAAACCGTTCCCCCTCCTTCTTCGCCAGGCCCAGCTTCACCAGATCATCGAGGAGCGCCGTCACCTTGGCCGTGCGCGCCTTGAGGAAGCGGGCCGCTACCTCGCCGGCGGCGACGGGCCCTTGGCAAGCGGCAAGCGCTGCCCGGACAGCCTGGAGCTGGGCCGTATGCTCTTTGGGCAAGGTCGTTGTGAGCGGGGGTGTCTCTTCCGGGTCCAAGGCGATCTCCGTCTGGACCTCCGTCGCTGTGCCGTAGGGATTCTGAAACGCCGGCCGAAGCCAGCGGATAAGGCCAGCCTTCTCCTCCTGGGTCCGTTCCCGGTTCAGGGCCGTGAGGCGCTCCAGGATCTCCTGATCCGTCAGGGTCATGAGCCAGCCGTAGGCGCTGAAGACCGCGGCGTCCAGATCGTCGTGAAGCTGCTTCAGCACCCCCACCAGCCCCTTGTCGTGGATGGTGCGCTCCTTGGGTGTAAGCGCTTCACCCACACGCAGCTTCTCCAGAACATTGTACATGTCCGTCAGCCCAAGGCCGGTGTGCAGGGCTTGTTGACGTTTGCGGTGGGCGTCCAGGGTCTCGGCTCGTTCGCGGATGAGCGTGGTTTGGTTCTCGTCGCAGGCCGGAAAGGGAAAGGGCTCGAAGCAGCGGGTCTTGCTGTACACCGGATCATTACCGACGCCTAGATGGCCGCCGGCCGCCAGGGCCCAGACTACATGAACCCGGCTGGAGAGCACCCCCAGGTGGAAGGCGTCGTCGCTGGCGATATTGACCAGCTTGTTGTCCGGGAGAATCTCCTGGTCGAGGAAAAGGAAGGTGCGATGTTTCGCCGTCTCTACGGTGGCGATGTAACGAGGAAGCCCCGCAAGTTGAGTACGAAGTTTTGGATTAGTTTCGCCAAAGAGCCACCAATTTTCGCGTCTTGACTCACGGTTGTTCTGGTCCCGCTCCGGCTTGACCCGCTCCAGGATCCACTGGTAGACCTCGGGAAACCGGCCCTTGACCTCCTCGATGGCCAGGCTGAAGAGGTCGATCACCATAACGCCGCGGGGGGACTTGGTCAGGTCGCGGCCGTTGCGGTAGGGCCGGATATGGCGTTCCAGTCCCTCGATGCGGCCGAGCCCCAGCGCTTTGGCCTCCTCCGGGGTCACGATGAAGCCTGAACCGAATAGGCAGACTCCTCGATTGCTGAGATCAGAGTTGGCCCGCAGTGACTCAGCGCCGGCCACGTCCGCGCCGATGGTCAGGTCGGCGAGGATTTCCCCCGTCTCTTCGGACAGGGTGACCTTCATCCCTTCGTTGCTGCCCGGCTCCTCGGAGAGCACCCGGCAGAGGCGACCCGGGAGGTCACCCTTACGGCCGACGGTCATGGCGATCCGGACCGCCGCGCCGTCGGTGCTGTCCACCCAGGGGTGGTCGGGAATGGCAAAGACGACGGAAAGGGGCGGTTCGGCGGTCAGGTGATACTGCAATATTTTGCGGTTGTTGATCATGGGCAGGCTGTTGGTGGTGATGAAGCCGAAAGCCTGGATCTTTTCTGCCCGGGCCAATGCTCCTGCCAGATGCCACCAGTACATGACGTAATCGGCGCTTTCTGAAACCTCGGGATAGGTGCGGCGTAGTGCCTCGGCGTAACCGTCGCCCAGGGCCTGCCGCATGCGCCAGTTGCCGATGAAAGGCGGATTTCCGACCACATAGTCCGTTTCAGGCCAGACGGCCGGTCGGGGGGTGATATAGCGGTAAAGGGGCACACGGGCTGTTTCGTCGGGGACCTCCTCGCCGGTGACGGGGTGGGTCTTGACCGTCACGCCATCCCAGCGGGTGACGGGATTCCCGTCGCCGTCCGTCAGGGGCTCCGTGGAGTCCCAGGCCAGCACAGCGTCGCGGCACTCTACGTTGCGGAACTTCCGGATCACCGGCGTCGGGGGCATGACGTTGCCGTGGGTGCGGAAATGCCATTGGAGGTAGCCGATCCAGAGCACCATGTCCGTGATGACCGCGGCCCGGGGATTCACTTCGAGACCCAGTAGCTGATGGGGGTCCACGGTGACGCCCGCAAGTTCCAGCCGGCTCTGTTCGCCCAGGTCGGCCAGGAAGGTGAGCACTTCCCCCTCCAGCCTTTTCAGGTGTTCGAAGGCGACGTAGAGGAAGTTGCCGCTGCCGCAGGCCGGATCCAGAATCCGGACGGTGCAGAGGCGGTGATGAAAGCCCTTGAGCAGCTTCTTGGCCGCTGCCACGCGGTCCTTGCGGAGATGGGCCACGGCCTTGGCCTTCACGGCCTCCCATTCGGCGGTCAGCGGTTCGATGACCGCGGGAAGGACCAGCCGCTCCACGTATTCGCGGGGGGTGTAGTGGGCGCCGAGCTTGTGCCGGTCCAGGGGATTCAGGGCGCGCTCCAGCAGGGTGCCGAAGATGGCTGGCTCCACGTGGCGCCAGTCCGCTTTGCCCGCTTCGATCAGGAGTTCGAGCTGGATATCGTTGAGCGGCAGGGCCTCGGCGTTTTCAAAGAGACCGCCGTTGAAATGGAGGAGTTGCCGCTTGAGGGCGACGGATTTCGTCCCGTCGCGCATGGCCTTCCAGACATCCTGGACGGTATCGGGAAAGAGTTCCGTGTTTCCGCGGAGCCCCTCGATCAGGGTGGAGAAGCTCTTCTCGGGGATGAGTCCGATGTCTTCGGCGAAGAAGGTGAAGAGGCACCGCATCAGGAATTCGCCGACCGCGCTCACGTGTGCCCGGAGAACTCAAGGGACTTGGCCAGGTCGGCGAGCTTCACGGCCAGTTCGCGGGTCACCTTGGCGTGACGACGGGAGGGGTCCAGGCTGAGGGGATCGGTCCAGACATGGCGGAGACGGTCGCGGATCTCGACGTCCGCCAGCTTCTTCAGGGGGATGCGGTAGGACACGGAGTCCGGGAAGGGCCGGTAAATGCCGCCGGTGCAGGAGAATTCGCTGTAGAGCTAGATGCAGTGCCCCACATCCACGACCACCAGGAAGGGAGGGCGGCCCTCCTCGGGCGAGAGGCTGCGGGCGTATCCCTCGGCCTGCTCCTTGGCCCGGTACATGGTCGCGTCCCAGCCGCCTGTGCCGCGCACGGCATGGCCTTTGCGCGTCTGCGTGTCGGATTTCAGGTACGGATCGGTTTCAATATGGCGGTCGACGCCCTGTTTGGTCTCCAGGACGAAGCAGCCGCGTTTGTAGAGGTCGATCCGGCCGGTGCCGCTGCCGATGTCGCTGTGGAGAAAGGGGACGGAGCGCTCGAAGACATAGGCGTTGTGCCGGTCGTCGGCCGTGGTCGGGTCCGGCGGCGCGACGCCCAGGAGGGAGCACAGTTCGATCAGAAAGGATTGGTAGTTCGCCAGCTCTTTGCCGCCTGAGGGCTCCCAGCGGGCGATGAAGGCGGTGGTGGTGTCGGTGGCTCCGGTTTCACTCATGGCGTCGTTTGGCTGCCCCTATGGTGAATTCTAATCGGTCATCTCCGCTATTTCCCGCAATCTCCTGATAAGCAGAGGCAGGCGCGCCTGGTTCGCCCGGTCAGGGGAAAGATGGCCGGGAAGCGCTTCGAGAAAGGTGTCGTTGGCCAGCAATTCCCTGAAGGTTTGCGAAAGGAACCCCTTCAGATCGTTCGCCGATTCTCTGATTTCCGAGATGATTTCGGGCCGGCCGTCCAGGACCGTGATGAGGTCCTCCATGTCGTGACTGGCCATGTAATCGCCGTGCCCGCGGCCCTTGAAGGCCTCGATCTTGGTCGCCAGGAAATAGGGAGGGGTGACCAGCCGGATGGTCAGGTCGCCCTTCAGAAGCACCGGCACGGCATCTTTGATGGCGGGCAGGTACCAGCGGTTGGAGAACCCCAGGATCTCTTCCTGAGTCGGCATGACATCGACCTTGATCCGGTCCACCAGCCAGCGGCAGACCGGCGCATTTTCGGTCATGTCCTGTTTGAAGCCCCGTTGTCTCAGTTCTTCCTCAAGCCGATAATGGTCCAGCCGCGAGGCGACCTCCACGATGACATCCACGTCCTGGGTAGCCCGGACTTCCGGCATGGCGGGATCGGTGACGAACAATCCCGTGGCGCATCCCCCCACAAAAACCACCTTGTCGCGCAACTCTCCGAGATGCCGGGCCACGGCAGCGATCATGCCGATATTGATGTCCCTGGTATTGATCATCCTGATCCCAACCGTGCCTTGAGTTCCTTGACGGCGATGTCCCTTTCCCGCGCTCTTCCGTCGCGGATGGCGTCCACGATCGCCAGCAGTTCGTAGAGTTTTGAGTCTTTTGCGGCAGCCTTGGGGACGGTCTTGTACAGGGGCGAAAACTCATAGCCGCGGGTGTTGCCCTCCGGATCCGGCCAGACGGGCGGCGGTTCGTTCGGCTGGGTAATGATGTCTTTTAGCGGCGGCGCCGCATACCCCGTGGGAACGCCTCGGGTCAGTCCGCCGTGGTCCGGCGGGAAGGCATACTTGACGCCGTGAATGAGGAACTCCTCCAGGGATTTCTTCAGGGGTTGTCCTCCTTGCGCCGCCATCAGACGAGCAGCTACAGCTCGTTTGATGCCGGAATGGACCTCCGAGGCACTCATGATCAGATCGCCCGCCACGGAGGCATAGGACCACTGGCTTTCGCCCATGGCGACGAGCTTCAAAAGGATATAGATGTCTTGGGGTTTAAGAATCATGACCCTCTTATATTCGCGATTCGCGAATAGCGCAAGGATTATTTGAGGCTATAGAAGGGGCTGATTGAAAATCAGCGGGCGGAAACGATATTTGTTCAGATCGACCACCACGAAATGTCCCGGCAATCGATCTTGATGCTTAGCGATCAGCGCTTCCACGCGCGGCCATTTTTGGTGTCTGTCCCGGACGTCGATGCGGATCAAAATCATGCCGTAGGCAGGTTTCTTCAGACGGTAAACAAGCTCCCCGAAATCCTTGTCCTCCGTCAGCAGGATGCGACCTTCGCGAAAGGCGGTTTGCAGGACTTCATCATCGGAGATGCCTGCCTGTTGTTCGGGGACGTAGGAGACATCGTGGCCGGCAGCCCGGAGACTGGCCACGATGCCCGCGTCGCAGCACTCATCGGCAAGAAATTTCACGGATTCACCCGTTATCCAAAAGCGATCTGTTCGTCGGCCAGATAATCGGCGGCAAAGGCCTGGGCGGAATAGATATCTTCCGGGGTCAGATGGGGATGATCCTTGATGATCTCCTCGATGGACATGCCGCCGGAGAGCTTCCGGAGAATCTGCTCCACGGTAATCCGCGTGTTCTTGATGACCGGTTTCCCGAACATGATCTGCGGATTCATTTCAATCTTTTCGTAGGTCTTCATGGGTCCCTCCTTGCTCCCTTCACATACGACTTTATGCATTGAAGCTATGAATCATTATACACCTTTTTCGTGGAATCGTCTAAGAAATCATCTTTCGCGCCTGACCCTTTATCCGGCCGGATCGAAATCATCCGTTGACGGCGGCTGGCGGCGTCTCTTGTTTCACCGACCACGCTACTCTTGAAAGGCGATCTAAGGGTGGGATGCAAGGGAATTATCTTCGGTAGGCAAGGGCCGTGCCGGCCACTGGGGTGGCCGTCACGCCCCTTGCATTTTTTCTCTCTCCCCCCTGTCATCCCCCGAAGGGGGATTTCCCGCCCGCCACCCCATCAGGCGGAAGCAGGGGCCGCGCCAGGGCATTCCTCTGCTCCAGCCCTGTCACGGCCCCTGCATTCTCCCTTCCGCGCTCGGGCAAGGGCGTCGCCGGCCCTTTCCTCTGCCCCAGGTCCGGCACCGCCCTTGCTGATCCTCGCGCGGTGTTTTCTTTCCAGGCCGCAAGTCCGCAGCTTTCCTGCTCGTTGCTTGCCGCTCCATCGTTTCACTGATCTGCTTGGTAGGCGGC
>DIKL01000080.1 GCA_002424545.1 Syntrophaceae bacterium UBA5619 | reverse complement strand
TTTATCCTGATGGCCCAGATCGTGATGCACTGCGAGATGGGCAAGGATACCTACGACGTGGCCGACCGATTCCTACGCGGGATGCCGGGGGGGCTGGGGATGACCAGCGCCGTATTCGGGGCCGTATTCGGGGCCGTCTGCGGCGCCAGCACCGCCGGGACCGCCACTGTGGGCCTCCTGTCCCTGCCCGAAATGCTCCGGAGGCAATACGACCAGGGGATGTCGGGGGCCATCGTCGCCTTTTCCGGGGCCCTGTCCATCCTGATCCCGCCGAGCATCATCCTGATCCTTTACGGCACCCTGGCGAATGAATCCATCGGCGCCCTCTTTGCTGGCGGGTTTATCCCCGGGATTCTGATGACCATCATCGGCATTCTCTACATCTGGCTGACCGTCCTGATCAAACCCTCCATGGCCCCGAGGGACACCAACCGCTTCACCTGGAAGGAAAAGTTCGGCTCCCTGTGGAGGGTGTGGTCATTGCTGCTGGTCGTCCTCCTTCTGCTGGGCACGATCTATACCGGGGCGGCGACGCCGACGGAATCGAGCGCCATCGCCTGCCTAGCCGTCTTCATCATCGCCTGCCTGAAGGGCAAAATGAACCTTGCGGTCCTTCGGAAGTGCATTATCCAGTCCGTGCGGACCACCACGATGATTGGCTGGATCATCATCGGCGCGACGGCCTTCGGCTATGTCATCATCTACTCGGGCTGCGCCCAGGCGCTCACGGACTGGGTGGTCGAGCTCCCGGTGTCGCCCATGGTCATCGTGGCCGTGCTGATGGTCGGCTATCTGATCCTCGGCATGTTTCTCGATCCCGCGGCCATCGTCATGATGACCACTCCGATCGTCCTGCCGATCCTGCTGGCCCTCGAGATCAACATCATCTGGTTCGGCATCTTGATGACGATCAACATGTGCTGCGGAAACATCTCCCCGCCGATGGGACTGAACCTCTACATCGTCAAGGGACTCATGCCCGATGAGATCAACCTGCGGCGCCTGTTTGTCGGGGCCATCCCCTTCATGGTCGTCGATATCACGGTCATCGCCCTTGTCATGGCCTTCCCGGCGCTGGCAACCTGGTTGCCGAGCATCATGATCCCGACGTAATCCATGCAAAAAAGGGACACCTCAACGAACGTCCCGTTGACCATTCAATGAATTTCGATTATCACTTGGCCTTCGGTTATGCCGAAGGCCAGGTGATTTTCTTGTTTCCATATGGGAAACAAACGGCAGCCGGACAGCCGGGCATATTCCATAATGAGGCGTGTCCTGGAATTCGTGTTATCGGAGGAGATGTCAAAATGTTCAAGGATTCACGTGTGATCGGTGTGATCCTCGTAATCCTGACAGCCCTCATGCTGTCGTTCGTCAAGCCTTTCAACGGTCTCGCCCCGTTGGGCCATTATGTGATTGCCGCTCTGATGATCACGCTGGCCTTCTGGATTTTTAAGCCCGGCGGCATTCCTTTCCTGGTGGGCTCCGCCATCCTGGTGGCCGGCGGTCTGACGTTGGGGCTGAAGTACAGCGTGGTCGCCTCCGGTTTTGTCAGTTCCGCGGTCTGGATACTCATTCCGGCTTTGTATTTTGGTTTTGTCCTGCAAAAAACCGGACTGGGGCGGAGAATCGCCTACCTGGTGTTGAAAAGTTTCACGCCCAGTTGGGCCACCATGGCCCTGAGCTGGTTCATCATCGGATTGCTCCTGTCGGCCCTGACCCCGTCCATTACGGTGCGTCTGGCCATCGTCATGCCGATCGCGCTGGGCGTCATCGACGCCTGCAGGCAAAAATACAATTCCAACGGTTCCGCGTATATTGCGCTGATTGCCTTCGGCATGTGCATTTTCCCCGGCACCGGCTGGTTGACCGGCTCTCTCGGCGGACCCATTATGATCGGTTTTTTGCCTCCCGAGCTCAGATCCCTGGCAACCTTCAACGCCTGGTTCCGGATCCTGGCCTTGCCCTGGTTCATCGTCACCGCCGTATACGTTCTTCTGATCTATCTGTTGATGAAACCCAAAGAACCCATCAGGATAACGCTTGACACCTTCCGGAAGCAGTACGCCGAACTGGGTCCCGTAACCCGACAGGAGATCATCGCCGCGTTGATTCTTCTGGGCGCCCTGCTGCTGTTCACCACGGAAACATGGCACGGCATTCCGACCGCCGCCACGGCGTTGCTGGCCCTGGTGCTGCTGTTCCTGTTCCGGATCATCACACCCGATGAGATCGGAACCGGGGCCAATTGGGATGTCATCATGTTTTTCGGCGTGGCCCTGAGCCTCTCGACCATCCTCGTCGAGGCAAAGGTGACGGCCTGGATCGCCCCCGCGCTGGAAGCCGGGATGCTGGCCTTGGCGCCCAATCCGCTGCTGTTCATGATGGTCGCCACATTTGGGGTGTTTCTCATCCGTTTCGTTGACGTTCCCTGGGGGTACTCGACCATTGCCCTGACGACGACGGTGCTGATTCCCGCCTGGAATCAGTTCGGCATTCATCCGCTGGTCGCAACCTTTGCTTATCTGGCCGGCATCAACTTTTTCCTGTTGGGCTATCAACAGCCCTGGGTGTTGATGGCGGAAGGAATCATCCGCAACAGGGGATGGGCCGCGGGACATATTTTTACCGCGGGTTTTTGCTATATCGTCGCGGTTGCCGTTGCACTGCTGGTCAGTGTGCCTTATTGGCGGATGATCGGGGCGGTTCAATGATTGCCGGGGCCATTGCGCATCATCGCTTCCCCGGGCATTGGGAAGGAAATGCTCGGCAGGGATGGTTGCCGGAGGAACCGGGTTTGTCTCCCGATTAGACCAACAACGCGCCGACTACACAACAAGCAGCGCGGTCATGTCCATCACGTTCGTCCCCGTGGGACCGGTCATGATCAGATCCCCGGTCCGCTGCAGAAAATGGTAGGAGTCGTTCCGGGCGAGAAAATCGTCGATCCGCAGACCGAGCGCCTGCGCCTTTTCCCAACTGGCGCGGTCCACGACCGCCCCGGCGGCGTCCGAATGACCGTCGATTCCGTCGGTTCCGGCGCTGAGAAAACAAAAACGCGGGTTCCCCTGGAATTCACGGAGGGCAGCAAGGGCCATCTCCTGGTTCCGGCCTCCCATGCCGTCCCCCTTCAGGGTTACGGTCGTCTCCCCGCCGAAGAGCAGGCAAACCGGGGGGGAAAATGGCTGGCCCGTCGCTGCAATCTCCTCGCCGACGGCAAGGATCGCCTTGGCCGCTTCCCTGGCCTCGCCCCGGAGCCGGGAGCTCATGATGCGCGCGGGAATTCCCAGCGCTTCAGCCCTCTCCCTCGCCTTGCGCAGGATTTTCAGGTTGCTCCCAATCAGAAAATGGTCGATCCGCGGGCTCGGCTCCTTGGGCGTCTCCGCCATGCTGCCGTCGAGACCCTTCAGGACCACCGAGCGGACGCTCTCCGGCGACCGCTCCCAGAGGCCATACTTTTTCAGAATGGCATGGGTGTCGGCAAAACTGGAGCGATCGAAGAACATCGGCGCGGAACCGATCGCCTCCAGGTCGTCGCCGATCACGTCCGAGACGACCAGAACGATCCCGCGCGCTTTCGACAGCCTGCCCAGACGTCCGCCCTTCACCAGGGAGAGGTGCTTCCGGACGATGTTCAGATCCTCGATCGGAACGCCGTTGGCGAGCAATCCCCGGACCAGATCCTGCATCTCGGTCAGCGTGATCGGAGGCGCCGGCTTCTCGATCAGCGCCGAGCTTCCGCCGGACATCACGTAGATGAAGAAGTCGTCCGCCGATAGGGCGGATATTTTTTCCATCAGGATTTCGGCCGCCCGGATGCTCTTCTCGGTGAGGACGGGGTGCGAACTCTCGAAGACCGTGATCCCGTCCAGCGTTGCGCCGTAGTTGGAAACGACCAGCCCGCCGGCCAGCCGGTCTCCCAGAACCGCCTTGACGGCCCGCGCCGTTTCAACCGCGGCCTTCCCGCTCCCGAAGAGATGCACCCCGCGGTAATCGCCGAGGCGATAGCTTTTTCCTTCGATCGTGAGAGCTCCCCCCTCGACCCGCAACGCGTCCTGAACCAGATTCCCCGGAAGCGCCGAACCCAGCGCATCCTGGAAAACACTGATCATCTTTTCCCTGTTCGTCATCGTTCCTCCTGATTTGTGTCCCTTCGAATTGCCTCTGAAAATCCGGCAACGAAAAAGTTCCTGATTTGTTTTCCCTGCCGTCAGTCCGCCGCGAAGAGAGGTATATGCCGAAAGAGGTTCACATCGACGAGTCCCTGGTCGGTCAGCTTCAGCTCCGGAATCACCGGCAGCGCGAGGAACGAGAGAACCATGAACGGCTCGGCCGGCACGGAACCCAAATCGCCGGCCGCCCGGCGCAGCTCCTCCCAACCCCGGGCAACCTCGGCCAGCGGCCGATCCGACATCAGGCCGGCAATCGGAAGCGGCAGCCCGGCTACGACGTCGCCGTTGCGGACCGCCGCCAGCCCCCCGTTCATCGCTTCGACCGCATTCACCGCGGCAAAGAGATCCTCATCGCTGCAACCGACCGCGATGATGTTGTGGGAGTCGTGCGCCACGGACGAGGCCAGCGCCCCGTCTTTCAGACCGAATCCCCGCACGAACCCCAGGCCGATCCTGCCCGTCGCCCGGTGCCGCTCCACGACGGCCAGCTTCAGGATATCCCGGCCGATGTCGGAGACGATTTCACCGTCCCATACGGTCGGTTCCAAAATGAGCTGTTCCGTCAGGATCTGGTCGGGGATCAGACCGATCACCCGGATTTTCTCCGCCCGTCCCGGGACGGCAAAGGCCTCCCGTCCAAATGGCCGGACGTTCATGACGGTCATCAGACTGCGTCTCGCTGCGGCATCTTCGCCGTCGGCGAAGCTCCCCTCATCGAATACCGTTCTCCCCGCCTTGATAACGCTCCGCACCCGGACGGGCGACAGCGACGAAAGAATCAAAAGATCGGCCCGGTACCCCGGGGCAACGGCGCCGACATCCCGGAGAGCGAAGTATCGCGCCGTGTTGCATGTAACCATCCGGATGGCCTCCACCGGCTCCACCCCCTCGGCCGTCGCCAGGTTGACGAGATGGTCGAGATGGCCCTTCCGGAGAAGATCGTGCGGATGGAGGTCGTCGGTCACCAAAGAACAGTGGCGGCTGTTCCGGAAAGACACAAGCGGGAGCAGATCCTTGAGATTCTTGGCCTGCGTCCCCTCGCGGATCATGATGTGCATGCCCAGGCGGAGTTTCTCTTCCGCCTCCGCCCGCCCCGTGCATTCATGGTCCGACCGGATGCCCGCGGCGATGTAGGCGTTGAGATCCCGGCCGGAGAGCAGCGGGGCATGGCCGTCGCGGATGCTTCGGCGGAAGGCGATCAGTTTTTCGAGCTCCGAATCGCCGCCGCCAAGGACGCCGGGGTAGTTCATCATCTCGGCCAGGCCGAGAACCCGCTTCTCCCGCCGAAAGATCTTCAGATCGGCGGCGGCGAGAGAGGCTCCCGAGGTCTCCAGGTGGGTCGCCGGCACGCAGGAGGGAAGCAGGAAGTAGATGTCCACGGGCAGACCTTCGCTCGCCGCCAGCATGTACCGGATTCCGTCGATTCCCAGCACATTGGCGATTTCATGGGGGTCCGCAAAAATCGCCGTCGTTCCGCGCGGGAGAACGGCCCGCGCGAGCTCCGCGGGCGAAAGCAGCGTGCTTTCCGGATGCATGTGGGCATCCATAAATCCCGGCGCGATGTAGTCCCCTTCGGCGTCGATCGTCGCCGGGCCGTCATAGCGGCCGACCCCGGCGATTATACTGTCATAAACGGCCACATCGGCGCGGATGATCTCGCCTGAAAGGACGTTGACGACACGCCCCCCCTTCACGACCAGATCGGGCTCCAGCAGCCCCCGCGCCACGCGGATCAGATTTTTCAATCGGTCAATCCGCTTCATCCCCCGCCTTCCCAGCCCGGTCCGTCATTCCCCTTGGACAATGAGATTTTAAGGATCCAGATCATTTTTCATTTCTGGTTGCGGGGACTTCGTCCTGCCGAAGATCAACCTTCCCACTTTTCGAAAAACAAAGAAACAGAGAAGTCCAATAAGCACAATGGTCAGAACCGGGACAAGAAGGGCCAGCAAGGTTGTTATGATCGATCCGGCCAGCTCCAGCGTCGAAACCACGGGATTCCCGACGCCTCCCGTGAATAATGAAGATTTTGAGCGAAGGGCTACGGTGGTTCCCTGAACCAATCCCGCGATTCCACCACCGGCAATGAGGGCCAGGGTCCATTTCAAAAACGGAGAAATATCCGTAATCACGGATGCCGAAACGATGGTCCCGGCGATAACAGCCGCCGGCGTTGCCACCATGTCCAGAATGTTATCAAACCAGGGAACATAGTAACCGATGATTTCAGCGATGGTCGCCACCGTGAAGGCAAGGGTCGCATAAGGGGTCCCGATCCATGCAAATTCAGGAGACAATTGAAAGTGACCGCTGATCGATGCCAGATTCATCATCAGCAAAGGAACGAAAATCCTGAATCCGCATGCGGCGCTCAAACCGATCCCCAATGCGATTCCGAGAAGTGTTTCCATTGCCCCCCTTTCCCCGCTGCCCCCGGTTTTCAAGGCCTCCAGGACTCCTTTTTTCGATAGGCCAACCCCTCGAAAACGGCGACGATCTCGCCCGAGCCGTCGGTGACGCGGATGCTGTAGGCACCGATCTTCGGACCGGCGGAAACCTCCCTCGCCTCGGCACGCAGAAAATCCCCCTGCGCCGCCTTGATATAGGAAATCGAACAGTGAATCGCGACGGCGATGCGGCCGTGGGAATTGCAGGCGGCGGCGAACGTCAGATCGGCCAGCGTGAAGACGGCGCCGCCGTGGACGATGCCGAGGCCGTTTCGGTGATGGTCGCGAAGCGGCAGACAGGCGGTGGCCCTGCCGTTTCCCGCCTCGACGAGTTCGATCCCGACGAATGCCGCAAAGGCGTCTTTGCGCAGGAAGGATTTGATCTCCTCCGAGGTGATTTCCGTTTTCAATGTTTCCCCTCCTTGTTCCGAATGTTTCCGATTTCTTGACGGCAATCTAAAGACAAAAGCGCCCTCTTGTCAAACGCTCTTTATCTCTTTACAGCAATGGCCGGTTGTCATAGGATGACCATCGATTGGAGAAAGGGAGGAAACCGCGATGGAAAAAATTCGAATTGGCATCAGCGCCTGCCTGCTGGGGAAAAACGTCCGCTATGACGGGGGCCATCAGCACGACCGTTACATCACCGATACGCTGGGCCGCTGGTTTGAATGGGTTCCCGTCTGCCCGGAGGTGGAGTACGGCCTCCCGATCCCGCGCGAGTCCATGCGACTCGTCGGAAATCCGGAATCGCCCCGGCTGGTCACGATCCGGACCCGCATCGACCATACGGACGGAATGCTCGCCTGGGCGGAAAAACGGCTGGAAGCGCTCGCCGCCGAGGATCTCTGCGGTTTCATCTTCAAGAGCCGCTCGCCAAGCTCCGGGATGGCCGCGGTAAAGGTTTACCCGGAGACCGGCATGGCCGTGAAGAAGGGGGTGGGGATTTTCGCCGGCGCGTTCATGAAGCGTTTTCCGTTGCTCCCCGTCGAGGAGGACGGCCGGCTGAACGATCCGCTGCTCCGGGAGAACTTCATCGAACGGATTTTCGTTTACCGGCGGTGGCGGGAGCTGGAAGTACGGAACGGCGGCATGAAGGAACTCGTCGCGTTCCATGCGGAACACAAGCTCCTGATCCTCTCCCACAGCCCGAAACACCTGACCGTTCTCGGCCGTCTTGTCGCCAATCCGGACCGGATGAAGCCCGCGGCGCTCCGCGAAGCCTACTTCCGAAACCTCATGGAGGGGCTCCGCCTGACCGCCTCGGTCCGGAAACAGACCAACGTCCTCGAACACATGGCGGGTTATTTCAAGAAACGGCTGACGCCGGACGAGAAGAAGGAACTACGCGATGTGATCGGGCTCTACCATCAGGGTCTCCTCCCGCTGATCGTCCCGGTCACGTTGATCGCCCATTACGTCCGCCTCTACGACGAACCCTATCTGCAAAAGCAGATCTACCTCCATCCCCATCCCATCGAGTTGATGCTCCGCAACCACGGATAAAGCGGATCGGGACGGAAACCTGTTTCGAGACCGCTCCAAAAATCGCCCTTCCTCCCCGCGGCAAACCGCGGGGGGCTTCACTGCGGGGTGTACTCGGGAACGATGGCCTTCAGGCGGGATTTGATCAGCGCGGCATCGTAGCCGAGGGCGGCCCGGATCAGCGCGTCGATTTTTTCATTCAGCGGCGCAAACTCGCAATGTCGGCCGCGCAAGACACGGATTTTTTCGTGGGCCGTCGGGACGATTCCTTCGCCCTCGGTGATCAGTTCTTCGAAAAGCTTTTCTCCGGGCCGCAGCCCCACGATCCGCAGCGGAATATCCTTTTCCGGCTCCAGCCCGTGCAGGCGGATCAGATCCCGGGCCATGTCCGCGATCTTAACCGGCCGACCCATATCCAGGATAAAGATCTCGCCCCCTTTGCCCATCGAACCCGCTTGCAGGATCAGTTGCGCCGCCTCGACCGTGCTCATGAAGAAGCGCGTCACTTCCGGGTGCGTCACCGTCACCGGCATCCCGGCGGTGATCTGTTCCTCGAAAATCGGAATGACGGAGCCCGAACTCCCCAGCACGTTGCCGAACCGCACCGCCACAAACCGGCATCCGCTCCCTCCGTTCACGCACTCCACGAACATCTCCGCGACGCGCTTCGTGGCGCCCATGATATTGGTCGGCCGGACGGCCTTGTCCGTCGAAACGAGAACAAACCGCTCCGTCCCCGTCTCCTTCGCGATCGTCACCAGGTTTTGCGTCCCCCGGACATTGTTCAGCACCGCCTCCCAGGGGTTCAGCTCCTGCATCGGCACATGCTTATACGCCGCCGCGTGAAATACCACCTCCGGACGGAATTCCGCGAACACCCGGCGCAGGTTCTCCTCGCTGCGGATGTCCACCAGATAAGCCTTCACGGGGATGGCGTCGAACTGCCGCCGGGCCGCCATTTCGATCTGAAACAGGTTGTATTCGGAAAAATCAAGCAACGCCAGCGCGCTGGGGCGATAACGGCCCAATTGGCGGATCAGTTCGCTTCCGATGGACCCGCCCGCCCCGGTGACGAGTATCCGTTTGTCGCGATACGTTCGGTTGAGCAGTTCCGTGTCCAACCGGACCTCTTCCCGCCCAAGCAGGTCTTCGAACTTCACATCCCGCATGGCCTTGACGGAGATTCGACCGTCAATCAGTTCCGTGAGGCTGGGCATGATCCGGAACCGCTTTCCGGTTTTTTCGCAGGCGGAGATGATTCTCCGCATCTGCTCCCCCTTCACGGAAGGAATGGCAATCAGAATTTCATCGAATTCGTCCTCAAATTTACCCATCTCCTCGAGGGTGCCCTTGACCGGCACCCCATGAATCGATTTTCCCTGCTTGCTTCGGTCGTCGTCCAGAAAAGCCACCGGCTTCATTTCCATGGCCGGGCTGTCGAGGATCTCCCGAACGACCTTTTCTCCGGTAAACCCCGCTCCGAGAATGATGATCTTCTTTCGGTTTTTCCCATTTCCCCGGAATCCTTCCCGCATAACCGATCCCGGGTTCAGCACCATCCGCACCCCCAGCCGGATGCCGCCGATGAAAAGCAGGGTCAATACGAAATCGATCAGAAAAGCGGAGCGGGGGAAACCCTGAAATTGATAGAGAAACGCCACGAACGAGGTGACGATCAGGGACGATGTGACCGCCGCGAGAAAAACCTTCTTCAGATCCACCAGGCTGGTATAGCGCCACATGCCGCGGTAGAGGCCGAATAGATAAAAACAGACCAATTTGATCAGAATGATCCAATGCCAGGCGGACCGGAACTGGGCCCACTGCGGCGGGTCCAGCGAGAATTCAAACCGGAGCAGATAGGCCGAAAAATGGGCCGACAGCAGCAGAACCGCATCGGCCAGCAGCATGAGATACAAATAGGGGTTTTTAAGTTGCCGCATCATCATTACCGCTCATCTCTGTTGCCGGGATCGGGCAATCGCGAGCGATCTATAACCTTTTTCATAAAGAATATCAATGGATTTTGAGAAAAGCGGATGACGGACATCGTGTTTCTGGAATCATCGGACCCGCTGCCAGGACCAGGCGGTTTTGATGATGTCGTCGAGACTCGGATAATCCACCCGCCAGTGCAAGAGTTTCTTCGCCTTGTCCGAGCTTCCGACAAGGATGGGGGGATCGCCGGGACGCCTTGCCGTTTCGACCACGTTGATGGCTCGCCCGGTGGCCCGCTCGGCTGCGCGGATCACCTCTTTCACGGAAAAACCGTTTCCGTTGCACAGATTAAAAGCGTCCGAGGGAGCGCCGTTTTTCAGATATTCAAGGGCAGACAGGTGGCCGGTCGCCAAATCGTTGATATGGATGTAATCGCGGATGCAGGTCCCGTCGGGTGTATCGTAATCCGCCCCATAGATCTTCACATGATCCCTATCCCCCGCCGCCGCCTGGAGCGATAAAGGGATCAGGTGCGTTTCCGGATCGTGCCACTCTCCAATCTCGCCTTCCGGATCCGCCCCGGCCGCGTTGAAATAACGCAGGCAAACGTGACGGATGCCGTAAGCCCGATCGTAATCCTTGAGAATTTGTTCGACCATCAGCTTGGATTTGCCGTAAGGATTGATCGGCCGCTGGGGATGATCCTCCGTCATCGGAATCTGAACGGGATTGCCGTAGGTGGAACAGGTGGACGAAAAAATAAAATATTTCACCTTCTGTTCAACCATAACGTCCAGAAGATTGATCGTGTTCGCTACATTGTTCCGATAATACTCGGCGGGATGATCGACGGATTCGCCCACGTAACAAAACGCGCAATAGTGCATGACCGCCCCGATCGGATAGGTCTTGAAGCAGAATCGCAATCGGTCTTTGTCCGCCAGGTCTCCCGGAACGAAATGGCCCCATTTGGCGAATTCCCGATGGCCGCGGCTCAGGTTGTCAAAGACAACCGTTTCGTAACCCCGTTTATGAAGGTATTTGTTCGCATGAGAACCGATGTAGCCGGCGCCGCCGGCGATCAAAATCATCGCTCTTCACCTTTTCCCGGGGCTGCCCCCCGGACTTGATCTTTGATGCGCTTGACGTGGCCGCGGCCGAGCCCCTTCACCTCGCAGCCCAGCTCGAAGTAACGGCGGATGGCGGCGTCGTTAAGGAGGCCGAAGCAGTCAATCACGGCGACGGGGCGGCCGGTAATGGCAATCACCGCATCGGGGTCAAGCTTCCGGTAGGCCTCGTGGCGCACCGCCAGCACAACCGCGTCGGCGCCCTGGAGCGCGATCTTCAGGTCCGGTTCGATCCGCAGCTCCGTGAGGTGCTCCTGGTTGCGGAAGAAGCGCGCCCAGGAGTGGCCGGGGGAAGGATAAGTATCCTGCTTCTCCAGCTCCCACCAGTGCTTCACGTAGGGGTCGTGGACGCCGATCTCCGCCCCCATTTCGGTGAGCTTGCGCACCAGCGCCTCGGAACCGCTGTAGCGCGTGTCGCCCACGTCCTCGCGATAGGAGGCGCCCAGGACCACAACCTTCGAGGCGGCAACGATCTTCCCCATGTTGCGCAGCGCGTCGCGGACCAGCTCCGCGGCGTGAAGCGAACGGGTATCGTTGATGTCGATCGCCAGCGGCGTGATCTTGAAGATATCGTCGTCGAAGCCCATCAGCTTCTGGTAGGCCCAGACGCCCAGACCGCCGTCCTTCGGGAGGCAGTAGCCGCCGATCCCCGGGCCAGGGAAGATCATGTTCGAGTGGGTCGGACGGACCTTGATCGCCTGGATCACCTTGATCAGGTCCACGCCGTTGCGCTCGGCGAAGAGGCTCCATTCGTTCAGAAAAGCCAGTATCGTGGCCCGGTAGGAGTTCTCGACGATCTTGCAGGTCTCGCTCTCGATCGGACGGTCCAAGACCGTCAGCGGGAACTTCTCGACGTTCAGGACCTCGGAGAGAAACTTGGAGACGCGCGTTCGGGAGGCGTCGTTGACGCCGCTGCAGACCCGCCAGAAGTCGCGGATCGAAGAGACGTAGTCGCGACCAGGCATGACCCGCTCGTAGGAGTGGGACAGGAGGGGCTCGGCGGCGATGCCGCGGCGCTCGAAAGCCTTCTTGATGATCGGGTAGGCGACGTACTCGGTGGTGCCGGGGGGGACCGTCGTTTCGATGAGGACGAGGCACTCGGGGGGGATCCGCTCGCCGATAATCTTCAGGCTCTCCTCGAGGGCGGCGATCTCGGCGTGGCCCTGGCGGCAGTTGCCGAGGGCCTCCTTGAAGTAGTCGCACTGGACGTCCACGACAACGCAGTCGGCCAGCGTCAGCGCGTCATAGGTGAAGGTGGCGGTCAGGGTTTTTTTCTCGTTGACGCATCGGGCGATGAGCGGAGCGACCTCCGGGTCTTCCGCCTCGACGGGGGCGATTCCGCGGTTCAGGGTTGGGATCTTCCAGTACGAGCGCGGCGAGGGGCGCTGCATCCCGATGACGAACTTGCCGGGGCGCCCGCTTTTTTTGTCCACGGCGTCGGCAACGATTCCGGCCATGACCGCGCCGACGAAGCCGACGCCCATCACGACCACGATCTCACGGTTTAGCGCTCGCTGGGCGGCAACCAGGGCGTTCAGACGTTCGAACTCGACGGCATACTCCCGGGGCGACGGCAGCGGAAAGGACTCGCCGCTCGGCGACGTGGAAACCAGATCGGGAGTCGGATCTTGAAATTCACGATTTTGCATGGAAGGATCTTGCCTTTCATCAACCGTTGGGTGATCGGATCCGGAGAATTTTGAATTCGGCCACACGGAGCTTCAAGTTTTCATTCCCGCGGAAGCGGGAACAACAGAGACGGACCGCTTTCCAAAGGCCTTGTATCGCCTGTAGCGGTCAGCGGCGGTTCGAGTTTCTCCACCATTCGGCAAACATTGTCAAGAAAATTCTCGGGGCCGGGGCGACCAATTGGGCTTATGGATCATCTTGTTTTTGTTGTCGTTATCCCTGGCAGTAGGGGCAGAACCACGTTCCCCGTCCGCCCTGGGTCATCCGCTCGATCCTGCCGCCGCAGCGCCGGCAGGGCGCCCCATGCCGCGAGTACACCTCAAGATGGTCCTGGTTCGTGCCGCTGCAACCGAAAAGATCCCTCCAGTCGGACATCGTCGTTCCCCGGCAATCCACGGCCCGGCGGAGAATTTCCGCGGCCGCTTTCGCCGTCCGCCGCCATTCGGCTACCGACAGGCCGCAGGCGGGCCGACGGGGGTCGATCCCCGCGGCGAAGAGGATCTCACAGGCGTAGATGTTTCCGATCCCGGCGACGATCCGCTGATCCATCAAAAAGGACTTCACCGGCAGCCGCCTTGTCCGGGCGATCTCATGCAGCCGCCGAGCCGGAAGCTTCCGCATGGGATCCTCCGGAAGCGCCGGTGCGCTTCGGGCCGGAGGCTCGACGACAAAAGTCGCAAACCGGCGCGGATCGAGCAGAAGCAGCGTTCCGGAGGAAAGCGTGATGATCAGGCGCAAAAAATGGGAACGGCTCCCGACGGTTTCAGACACACCGGCTTCCCGGAAGAGAAGCCGTCCGGACATGCGCAGATGAAGCGCCGCCGTCAGGCCGCCCTCCATCCGGATATGAATGGTTTTTCCGCAACGCTTCACCGTATCCACCCGCCGCCCGGCCAGCCTTGCGACCTTCTCCAGACCGGAACCCACTGGGACGGCGCCCGGAAAAACGATAGCGCCGTCTCCCTTTTTTCGCGCGGGATTCCCCAGGCGCGGATCGAGAACCTCAATCCGGAGGATGGTCTCACCCGGCAGGACGGCGCTCAACTGACGGCAAAGCGTTTCGACTTCAGGAAGTTCCGGCATCGTTTATCCTTTCTCCACATCCGGCACCCGGCAACGTTCCCCGGCGGGGAAACCGGAACATCGCGGCAAGGGGTTCCTCCGCCCGGCAACCGGTGATCGAAAAATCGCGAACGGTTCTTTTCTCTTCCCCCGACGGAATTGCCCTGTCAAGGGGAAATGGGCTTCTTGACACCCCTACGGGCTTCCTCCGTCTATTATCGGAACCGAATGTTCCCATATTCCTTTTATCGGAATATATCGTTCCGAATTTATATTTATCAGATATTACAATATGTTGCCAATTATTATCTTTTAAAATAGCAACCTTCGGAGGTTCGCTTTCTCATAACCGGAATCTAGAGTTCCTTTGCTGTCGGCACCTGTGGCAATATCGTCTTTAATATCAAATCATTAACTCTATGGCACGGATTTTTCTATATTCCCCGTGAGGAAATTGCAGCATGGCTCTTCCGAGAAAAAAGTCGGTCACCCTGACCGGGATCGTGATCCCGGCGGATTGGAACGATCGCCAGGAGTTGATCGCCGCGGCTCTTGCCACGGCGGATGAAAAGGAGTACCGGATTGCCGGCAACAAAAAAGGGAAGGAGCTTCTGGATTGCTTGCAGCGCCAGGTCGAGGCGACCGGCGTGCTGGCACGGGACGAAAAAGGTCGGACCGTCATCACGATCAAACACTATATCGTCAAGTAGCGGGTAAAGATTACGACGAAAAGGCGCCGGCGAAATTAACGGTTGACAGGCGATTTCAAAAGGAGTAGATGCTCCGCGAAAATGAACGGCTATGATGATAAGCATCAAATTTGCTTACAAAATACGGAGCGGCATTGACGGTTGTCATTCAGAGAGAGGTCTTGTCCTCTCTTTTTGAACATTAAGAGACAGGAGGTAAAAAACGGATGGAAAGCGAACCACTTTTTGCGGAGGAGGCAGAACCTCCAGGTAGTAGGACCGGCAACGGTCTGCAACTGTACAATGAACCGATGGGCATGCCCCCCCGGGGCGCCCTCTTTCCCCCCGCCGCGATCCCGGTCCGTCCGGCACCGAGGTCGATCGCGACCGGTGACAGCCGGGCAAGGGCCTTTCGAAAGCGTTTTTTCCCGAACACCACCCCCAAGGAATGGAACGACTGGCGCTGGCAGCTCCGCAACCGCATCCGCGACGCGGAAACGCTGGGGCGAATGATTCGCCTGTCGGAGGACGAGCGCCACGCGATGATCGGCCAGGCCGGCTCGCTGCCGCTGGCGATCACCCCCCATTACATGAACCTGCTCGATCCGTGGAATCCGCGTCAGCCGCTGCGTCGAACGGTCGTGCCCACCGTGCACGAACATTTCCGCAGCAGCGGCGAGGCGGATGACCCTCTCCATGAGGATGAAGACAGCCCGGTTCCCGGGATCGTCCACCGCTATCCGGACCGCGTGCTGTTCCTGGTGACGGGGAACTGCTCCACCTATTGCCGCTACTGCACCCGGTCGCGGATGGTCGGACATCAGGGCAACCATTGTCTCAACACCGAACAGTGGGAAAAGGGGATCGCCTACATCGCATCCCACCCGGAGGTGCGGGACGTCCTGCTCTCCGGCGGAGACCCGCTGACCCTGGCCGACGAACAGTTGGAGTGGCTGCTTGCGCTTTTGCGGCGGATTCCACACCTGGAGTTGATTCGGATCGGCACGAAGGCCCCGGTGGTCCTCCCGCAGCGGATCACACCCGCGCTGGTGAAGATGCTGAAGCGGTACCATCCGCTCTGGATGAGCATCCATGCGGCCCACCCGGACGAGCTGACCCCCGAAACGGCCCGCGCGTGTACGCGCCTGGCCGACGCGGGAATCCCGCTCGGGAGCCAGACGGTGCTGCTTTCCGGAATCAACGACGACGTGGAGACGATGAAGCGCCTTGTCCACGGCTTATTGAAGATCCGTGTCAAACCCTATTACCTCTACCAGTGCGACCCGATTCCCGGATCCTCCCATTTCCGGACTTTGGTCGCGAAGGGGCTGGAGGTGATCCGGGGCCTCCGGGGCTTCACGACCGGCTACGCGGTGCCGACCTACGTCATCGACGCCCCGGGCGGCGGCGGGAAGATTCCGCTCCTGCCGGAATATGTCGAGGGACGGGAAGAGGGCGACCTGCTGCTGCGCAACTACGAAGGAAAGGTCTTCCGCTATCCGGACGGCCCGCCCGCGGAAGGGCTCATCCATTAAATAAACAGGGACAGCGCCCTATTCAAACCGATACGGGAAAAGCAAATGGGGCGCTGTCCCTATTTAAAATGAGGGTACGGCCGTGAAGGTCGGCATCACATATGATCTGCGCGATGATTACCTGGCCGAGGGGTACGGCGAGGAAGAAACGGCGGAATTCGATCATCCGCGGACGATCGCCGCAATCGACGATACGCTGCGATCGCTCGGTTACGAAACGGACCGGATCGGCCACATCCGCGCGCTGGTCCGGCGGCTCGTCGCGGGCGACCGGTGGGACCTCGTCTTCAACATCGCCGAGGGACTCCGGGGTTTCGGCCGCGAGGCGCAGATCCCGGCGCTGCTGGACGCCTGGGAGATCCCCTACGTTTTTTCCGATCCACTGGTGTTGTCGCTGACCCTCCACAAGGGGATGACGAAGCGCGTGATCCGCGACCTCGGCATCCCGACTCCCGATTTCGCGGTCGTCGAGACGCCGGAGGAGATCGCGGCGGTGAAACTGCCCTTTCCGCTGTTCGCCAAACCGGTCGCGGAGGGAACGGGGAAGGGAGTCACCGCGGCCTCGAAAATCGGGGACCCTGAGGAACTCGGCCGCATCTGCCGGCAGTTGCTGGCCGATTTTCGGCAGCCTGTTCTGGTCGAAACCTTCCTCCCGGGGCGGGAATTCACCGTTGGAATCATCGGAACCGGCAGGGAGGCCTTCGTCCCCGCGGTGATGGAGGTCCATCTCACCGAAAAGGCTGAGAAAGAGGTCTATTCTTACGCAAACAAAGAGGACTGGCACGAGCGGATCGAATATCGTCTGGCCGATGATGTTCCGGCCCGGGCGGCCTTGAAAACGGCGCTGGCCGCCTGGCGCGGCCTCGGCTGCCGCGACGGGGGGCGGATCGACCTGCGCGCCGACGCGAACGGAACGCCGAACTTCATCGAGGTGAACCCGCTGGCGGGGCTTAGGCCGGGACACTCCGATCTGCCGATCCTCTGCGAGCTTGCCGGAATGCCTTATCGGGAACTGATCGCCGGAATCATGTGTTCCGCCCGGAAACGCATCGGTGATAGGTAGAGAGAGCCTCCTATTGAAAAGGACGAACCCGTCCATTCCTAAATCCTCACAGGTGCGATAAAATCAATCGGACGCCGGACCTATGCATAAAAGGAATGCCGAATGAAGATTGCCGTAATTCACGGAGAGGTCGCCGCCGGGGCGGGTTTCGACGAACAGGATGTCCTCACGCAGGTCGATTGCGTCTCCCGGGGCCTCGCCGCGCTCGGCCACAAGCCCGTCGCCGTCCCGGTTTCGCTGAACCTCAAGGCGGCCGCGCGAATGCTGACGGATCTGCAACCGGCGATGGCCTTCAATCTCGTGGAAACCATCGCCGGCCAAGGCCGTCTCATCCATATCGTCCCCGCGCTTCTCGATGCGCTGAAGATCCGCTACACGGGCGCGGCGACGGAGGCGATGCTGCTCACATCGAACAAACTCCTCGCGAAGCGCTGGCTCACCGCCGTCGGCCTGCCGACGCCGCCGTGGTTCTCGGGAAACGAAGCGGATCCCCTTCGCGGGAACGGTTCGCCATCCGCGACATCCACCGCCCGACTTGGGGCGGGGCCGGCCCATCCGGACGGCGGCGTCGTCGATGCGGACGGCCGCGAGGCGCGACTACCTTCGCCCGACCGGCCGGAGGCGAAGGCGTGGGTCGTCAAATCGGTATGGGAACATGCATC
>DIKL01000033.1:902-11803 GCA_002424545.1 Syntrophaceae bacterium UBA5619 | reverse complement strand
TGACCCGGGAGGCCTTCAACGCCCTTCTCAAGACGCTGGAGGAGCCGCCCGCCCATGTGATCTTCATCTTCGCGACGACGGAGACCCAGAAGGTGCCGGCGACGATCCTCTCCCGTTGCCAGTGTTTCGATTTCCGACGAATCGCGCTGAAGCAGATTGCTGAAAATCTAAAGAGGATTTCCGTGTCGGACGGCATACGGATCAGTGACAATGCCCTGTCGTGGATCGCCGAAGCGGGGGACGGAAGCCTCCGCGACGCGCAGAGCATCTTTGACCAGGTGATCTCCTATGCGGGCGACGAAATCGCGGATCCGGCGGTCGAGGAGATCCTCGGACGGTCGGACCGGCGTTTCCTCTTCTCCCTTTCCGAGGCGGTTCTCGCCCGGGACGCGGGTCGATGCCTGAAAATCATCGACGAAGCTTATTACGCCGGCCTCGACATGCGCTATTTCTTCCAGACGCTCCTCGGCCATTTCCGGAACCTTCTCTTCACGGGAATTGCCGGAGAAAAAGAGGCGCTGGTCGATCTTCCCGCGGAAGAAGCGGCCAAACTGAAGGAGCAGGCGGCGGGCCGGTCGACGGACACGCTCCAGCGCTACCTGGAGATCCTGATGGCCGAAGAGGAGAATGTCCGCCGGAGCCAGAACCCGCGATTGAACCTGGAGACGGTCCTCTGCCGAATGGCCTTTCTGGAACCCCTGATTCCGATCGAGGCGATGATCGCCCGGATGGAGAGCCTGGAGAAACGCCTGGAGGGGAAACCGGCGTCGGGGGACGCAGGCCCCGAAAAGACGGGCACAGGCAGCCGGGAGGGAATACGGCGGCGGGAAAAGGAAGGTGAGGCAAAAGGAAAGAGGGAGACCGCCGCGTTTACCCCGGCGGCCGAGGAGCAAGCTCCCTATCGGACCAGCCCGGAAGCGGGCGGAGGCGGGGTCCCGGAAAAGGGCTGGCAAGGGTACAGGGAATTCGTAAAACGTCATGATCCGGCCCTCTCCGCCAAAATCGAATCGGGGATCTGCCTGGCCTGCGATGAGGGGCTTCTCCGGATCGGTTTTGAGAAGGGCTACCTCTTTTTCGATGACGTCGTCGGCCGAAAGGGGGCGCTGGCCGAACACGGCCGGCGGTTTTTCGGGCGGGAGACGACCCTCGAGATTGAAACCGTTCTCCCCGAGAACAGCGGAGCGGCGGTTTCCGCCGGCGGAAACGGAAACGGCCGGGCGGTGAAGAATCATCGTATCCAGGAGATCCGACGGGAGGCGCTCTCTCATCCCCTCGTGCGGAAGATCCTCGATGCCTTTCCCGGCGCGGAGGTGCGGGAGGTGAAGGTGCTCGAGACACCGACGCCGGCGGAAGTCGTGCCGCCTCTTGCCGTTCCGAAACCGGACGGGGAGGAGATGTCTCCCGACGCGACGCCGGAAGATTAGCAAACTGCTCGCGGATTTGGGATTATATACACAAGGAGGTCGTATCGGTGCAGAATTTTGGAAACATCATGAAACAGGCCAAAAAGATGCAGGAGCGGATGGCGCAACTGCAGGATGAACTGGCGGAGAAGAGGGTCGACGCGACCGCGGGCGGCGGCATGGTCTCGGTTACCGTCAACGGCAAATTCGAGGTCCTCTCTCTGAAAATCGAAAAAGAGGTTGTCAATCCGAACGACGTCGAGATGCTCCAAGACCTGGTCGTCGCGGCGGTGAACGAGGGGATTCGCAAGGCCCAGGAGATGGCCGCCGCGGAGATGGGAAAGATTACGGGCGGGCTCCAGATCCCCGGCCTGATGTAGGGGGAGCCATGTCCGGGTACGCCCTTTCCATCCAGCGCCTGATCAAGGAGTTTTCAAGATTTCCCGGCATCGGAGAAAAGACGGCGGCGCGCCTGGCGAATCATGTTCTCCGAGGCTCCGCGGAGGATGCGCGTCGATTGGCCGAAAGCATTCTGGACGTGAAGCAGAAGATTCGCCTTTGCTCGGTCTGTTTCAATCTCGCCGAGGCGGAACTCTGCGACGTCTGTGCCGACCAGGCGAGGAACCGGAGAATCATCTGCGTTGTCGAGGAGCCCGATTCACTCATCGCGCTGGAGGCGAGCGGGGGGTACCGCGGCGTCTACCATGTTCTCCACGGCGCGCTTGCCCCGTTGGAGGGCATCGGTCCGGAACAGCTCCGGATTCGCGAGCTTCTCGATCGGATTTCGGATTCCCCGGTCGAAGAGGTGATCGTGGCCACCAATCCGAGCGTTCCCGGAGAGACGACGGCCTTGTTGCTCTCGAAACTTTTGAAGGAACGGGCCGTGAAGGTCACGCGGATCGCCCTGGGCGTTCCGATGGGCGGCGACCTCAAGTATACCGACCGGATGACGCTCGCCAAGTGTCTCGAATTCCGCCGCGGCGTTTGATAGAAAAGGGTCAAACTTTGGTTGTGGATTCCGAATGTGCCGATCGAGCACGGATGTGCCGTTTCAGCACGCGATGGGGTCTGTTTCTGTTGCCGCATTTTGCCGTCGTCAATACCCCTTTCCCGTGCGCCGAATGAACGGTTTTCGGCAAATTGCGTTTCGAGAGCCGTCGGAACCGATCGCCTTCCGAAGCAAACCATATATTCATAACGTCTTGTTTGATATCAGGTTATCGCGTGAGAAATCTTCAGGGAACGCGTGTCGCCCATTGTTCAAGGAATGGCACTTATATTGCTATGAAAAAAGAGGATTTGCGGCGCTTTTGGGAAGCTTGCACGTTCTTTTCGATAAATAGTGTTTGACAGCAAATGTCGAATAAGATAAAGGTACACCGTTTCATAAAAAGCCAGTCGCTGCTTTAAAAAGCCAATCACTACGGGAGATTTGACGCATGTTAGAAATCAGATGGCATGGAAGAGGCGGTCAGGGAGCGGTCACATCGGTGGAGCTGCTTTCCCTGGCGGCCATCGAAGAGGAGAAGTACGCACAGGGGTTTCCGAGCTTCGGTCCGGAAAGGCGCGGAGCGCCGGTGACGGCGTTCAATCGCGTCGACGACAAGCAGATCAAGATCCGCTCCGGCATCTATCACCCGGATGTGGTCGTCGTGCTTGACGAGAGCCTCGTCGCCCTGGTCGACGTCGCCGAAGGGCTCAAAGCGACCGGAATTCTGCTGGTCAACACCACCAAAACCCTTGCGGAACTCAAGAAAAACATCAAATTTTCGGGAAAAATCGCAACCTGCGACGCCACGGGAATTGCCTGGAAGGAGCTTGGCGTGCCCATTACCAACACCACCATGCTCGGCGCGCTGCTCAAGGTGACCGGCGTCGTGAAGATCGAATCCCTCGACAATCCGGTCAAGGAGCGGTTCGGCAGGATCGCGCAGAAAAACATGTCGGCCGCGAAAAGCGCCTTCGATCAGGTCAGGATCATCAACTGAGGATCAAAATAACCCTTGAGGATATCACGATGACAGAAAAGAAATGGCCAGAAACCTGGCAAGAGGTCAATCCCGGATGCATGGTCTTCCGGCCGGGAAGCGCTTCGGAGTATCATACGGGAAGCTGGCGGGCGAAGCGCCCGATCTGGGACAACGCGAAATGCATCAAGTGCGGCGTCTGTTACATCTACTGCCCCGAAGGGTGCATCAACGAAGATAAAGACGGATTCTTTCAGGCGAACCTCGACTACTGCAAAGGGTGCGGCATCTGCGCCCACGAGTGCTGGCCGAAGGCAATCGTCATGGTCAATGAGGAGGATTGAGGATGGGCAAGCGAGTAGGAATGGAAGTAGCGATTGCGTCCGCGGAAGCGGCCGCACTCTGCAAATTTGATGTGGCGGCGGTCTATCCCATCACACCTCAGTCCCACGTGGCCGAACATCTGTCGGACATCGTCCACGAAGGCCGGGTGGACGCATCCTTCATCACGGTGGAATCCGAGCACTCCGCGCTGAGCGCCGCGATCGGGGCCGCGGGGACGGGCGCCCGTGTCGTGACCGCGACGAGCTCCCAGGGGCTCCTCTACATGAGCGAGGTTCTGCCGATCGCCTCGGCGATGCGCCTGCCGATCGTGATGATCATCGCCAACCGCGCCGTCTCCGGTCCGATCAACATCTGGAACGACCACAGCGACATCATGCCGATGCGCGACACGGGTTGGATCTCTTTCTTCGCCGACAACGGCCAGGAAGTGGTCGACATGACCATCCAGGCCTTCAAGGTTGGCGAGGACCGGAGGGTCATGCTCCCCGTCAACGTCAACATGGACGGTTTCCAATTGACCCACATGGTCGAGCCGATCATCATGCCCGAACAGGAAGAGGTGGACAGGTTCCTGCCGGCTTATGTCCCTTACGCGGCTCTTCACCCCGACAATATCGTTTCCATGGGTACGCTGGGCATGCCGGAGATCTACGCCGAGGCGCAGAAATCCAAGGATGTGGCCCTGGTCAACTCCATCAAGGTCGTCAAAGAGGTCTGGAAGGACTGGGAAAAGCAGTTCGGCCGAAAATATGAGCCGATCCAATCCTATCGGACCGAGGATGCAGATATTGCCCTCCTGACGATGGGGTCGATGGGTGAGACGGCGGAAATCGCCGTCGACGAGCTGCGCGAGCAGGGCGTCAAGGTCGGCCTTCTGAAGATCAAGCTCTGGAGACCCTTTCCCTTCGACGAACTGAAAAAGGCGGTCAAAGGCATCAAGGTTCTGGCCGTGACGGACCGCGCCATCTCCTTCGGCGGTCCGGGCGGCCCGGTCTTCTCGGAGATCCGCTCCGCGCTCTACGATCAGCCGAAACGTCCGAAGATTGTCAACTACATCATCGGTCTGGGCGGACGGGACGTGACCGTGGAAGGATTCATGGACATGGTCCGGCGCGCGGCCAAGGGAAAACTTTCAGAACGATACGAAATTTACGGAGTGAGGGGATAATGAATACGGCAATGAAAAACCCTAAGAGTATTATCGAGAACTTCGAAATTTATGCGCCGAAGCTCGTCAGCAAGGAGGAGTTTTTCGTCGGCGGGCACCGCGCCTGTCAGGGGTGCGGCGAGGCGTTGGCGATCCGGCTGATGTGCAAGGCCTTGGGAAAGGATACGGTCATCACCAATGCGACCGGATGCATGGAGGTCATCTCCAGCCTCTATCCGACCACGGCCTGGAAACTCCCCTGGATCCACGTGGCCTTTCCCAACTCCGCGGCGGTGGGATCAGGGGTCGAAGCGGGTTTGACGGCGCTGCGGCGCAAGGGCAAGGTCGCCGACCGGCGGATCAAGTCGGTCGCCATTGGCGGCGACGGCGGGACGATGGACATCGGCTTCCAGGCGCTCTCCGGCGCGATGGAGCGTGGGCATGACATGCTCTACGTCTGCTTCGACAACGAAGCATACATGAATACGGGCATCCAGCGCTCCAGCGGGACCCCGTTCCTGGCTGCGACGACGACCGCGCCCGCCGGCAAGAAGATCCCCGGCAACCAGGTGTGGAAGAAGAACCTCGCGGAGATCATGGTCGCCCACAACCTGCCCTACGTGGCCACGGCCACTCCGAGCTATCCGATCGATTTCATGAACAAGGTGAAGAAGGCCCGCCAGGTGAAGGGGCCCTCCTACATCCACTGCTTTGTCGCCTGCCCGACGGGATGGCGTTCCACCTCCGAGACCTGTATCAAAATGGGTCGCCTCGCCCTCGAAACGGGAATCTTCCCGCTCTATGAGGTGGAGGACGGAAAGTACCGCCTCACCGTGGAGGTCCCCGAGAAGCGGCGCCCCGTTCAGGACTATCTCAAGGGACAGGGGCGGTTCCGTCACCTCACGCCGGACCAGATCCGGGTCATCCAGGAACGGGTCGACATCGAGTGGGAGGCATTGATGATCAAGGTGAAGCACTCCAAATCCCGGGAATCGCTCAGAGCCCCGCGGGGGGTGTGACCGCCGGAAACACCATCTTAAGACGAGGTTAACGAGAATGGAAGAAAAGGTTAAGGAAATCATTCAGCGATACAGCGGGGACAAGAGTTACCTGGTTCCCATCCTTCAGGATGTCCAGAGGGAGTTCAACTATCTGCCCAAGGATGCCCTGTGCTCGGTCAGTGCCAACCTCAGCGTGCCGATCAGCCGCGTTTACGAGGTGGTGACGTTTTACAAGGCCTTCAGCCTCAAGCCCAAGGGACGCTATCAATTGAGCCTCTGCATGGGGACGGCCTGCCACGTGCGCGGCGCCGAGCTGATCGCCCGCAACATTTCGGATGTCCTGGGCATCAAGGAAGGCGATACGACGCCCGACCTCGAGTTCTCCTTCGAAACGGTCGGCTGTCTCGGCGCCTGCGCCCTGGGGCCCGTTCTGGTGGTGAACGGCGAGTATCACGGACACATGAATATTGCCAAATCGACGAAGATTCTCAAGAAATTAGGGAAGAAGGGTGCGACTGATGATGAGTAAGATTAAATCCTTCGAAGAACTGAAAAGCGTACAGGAGAGGCTCAAGGCCGGCCGCGATCCGAAGAAGCCCGGCATCACGGTGTGCGTCGGTACCGGCTGTCTGGCCTATGGGACCCAAAAACTGGTGGACGGCTTCCGCGAGGAGCTCGCCAAGCGGAATCTGACCGACAAGATCGATTTTCGGACCAGCGGCTGCCACGGCTTCTGCGAACGGGGTCCGATGGTCGTCATCTCCCCGGAGAAGATCTTCTACCAGCGGGTGGGGTTGGGCGACGCCGGCGAGATCATCGACAAGACCCTGCTGAAGGGAGAGGTGATCGAACGGCTGCTTTACGTCGATCCGGCCACGGGCGAGAAGATCGTCCATGAGGACGACGTTCCCTTTTACAAGAAGCAGACCCGGCTCGTCTTCGGCCTCAACAGCAAGGTCGACCCGGAGAAGATCGAAGACTACCTGGCCATCGGCGGCTACAGCGCTCTGGGGAAGGCCCTCTCGAAGATGAAGCCCGAGGAGGTCATCCAGCAGGTGATCAAGGCCAACCTCCGGGGCCGGGGCGGCGGCGGTTTTCCCGCCGGCTGGAAGTGGGACGAGACCCGCAAGGCCGCGGGCGAGCCCAAGTATGTCATCTGCAACGCCGACGAGGGCGATCCCGGCGCCTACATGGACCGCAGTCTTCTGGAGGGGAATCCCCATCTGGTCCTCGAAGGGATGATTATCGGCGCGTACGCGATCGGTTCGAGCCAGGGCTACATCTACGTCCGGAACGAATATCCGCTGGCGGTCAAGAACATCACGCTGGCGATGAAGCAGGCCCGCGAGGCGGGGCTCTTGGGCGAGAACATCCTCGGGAGCGGCTTTTCCTTCGATGTGAAGATCAACCGTGGTGGCGGCGCGTTTGTCTGCGGCGAGTCCTCGGCGCTCTTCGCCTCGCTGGAGGGAAGGGCCGGCGAACCCCGCGCGAAATATATCCACGCGACCCACAAGGGGCTCTACGACAAGCCGACGAACCTCAACAACGTCGAGACCTGGGGCAACGTTCCGTTCATCATCGAGAAGGGCGCCGACTGGTACGCCTCCATGGGAACGGCCGGAAGCAAGGGGACAAAGATCTTCTCGCTGGTCGGCAAAATCAACAACACGGGCCTCGTCGAGGTCCCGATGGGAACGACGCTCCGCGAGATCGTCTTCGAGATCGGCGGCGGGATTCCCGATAGCCGGAAGTTCAAGGCGATCCAGACGGGCGGTCCCTCGGGCGGTTGCATCCCCGAGCAGCACCTCGACCTGCCGGTCGATTTCGACGAACTGGTGAAGATCGGCTCGATGATGGGTTCCGGCGGCATGATCGTCATGGACGATCAAACCTGCATGGTGAACATCGCTAAGTACTTCACCAACTTCCTCGTTTCGGAGTCCTGCGGGAAGTGCGTCCCCTGTCGGGAAGGGATCCGGCGGATGCGGGACATCCTGGTGGACATCACCGAGGGGAAGGGTCAGGAGGGGGACGTGGAACTCCTGGAGAAGATTTCCAAGGGGATTCTCGACGGCGCGCTGTGCGCCCTCGGGAACAGCGCCCCGAACCCGGTCCTCAGCACGATCCGCTACTTCCGCGACGAGTACGTGGCCCACATCAAGGACAAGCGCTGTCCCGCGGGCGTCTGTAAGGATCTGATCACCTACAGTGTCGATCCCGAGAAGTGCACCGGCTGTACGGTCTGCAGCAAGGTCTGCCCCACCGGGGCGGCGAGCGGCGAACGAAAGCAGGTCCACAAGATCGATCCGGCAAAGTGCACGAAGTGCGGCGCTTGTCGGGAAAGTTGTAAATTTGATGCCATCATCGTGAGGTAAAGGTAGAAAAATGATCAATCTGACGATAGACAACAAGAAGATCGAAGCGGAGGCCGGGCGGACCGTTCTGGAGGTTGCCCGGGAGAACGGCATCGTCATTCCGACCCTGTGCGACCATGAGTCCCTGGAACCCACGGGATCCTGCCGTCTCTGTGTCGTCGAGGCCAAGCAGGGGAAGAGGGCGCGCATCGTGACGTCCTGTCTTTATCCCGTGGCCGAGGGGTTGACCGTCGACACGAAGAGCGAACGGGTCATGAATGTCCGTCGCCTGGTGCTCCAGCTTCTGCTGGCGCGCTGCCCCGAGTCGGAGCAGCTCAGGGAGATGGCGGCCGAGATGGGCGTCGCGCCCGAGCCGAGATTCACGCCGGACAAGGACAATGTCAAGTGCATCCTGTGCCGGATGTGCGTCCGGACCTGCGAGAAAATCGTCGGCGTCAGCGCCATCGGTTTTTCCTACCGGGGGACGGAAAAGAACGTCTGCACCCCGTTCCAGGAAGAGTCTTCGACCTGCATCGGCTGCGGCGCCTGCGCCTACGTCTGCCCCACCGGTCACATCGAGATGGAGACCAGCGAAAAGGGCGATATCCGGAAGATCTGGGGCCGGACCTTCAAGATGCAGACCTGCAAGGTCTGCGGGCGCTACTTCGCACCGGAGGATCAGTTGGCCTACATCAGCCGGAAGGCCGAGATCCCGGCGGAGGATCTGGCCGTCTGCATCAGTTGCCGCTAAAATAGCGGATCCGTGGCTTGCGTCCGCGTCGGGGAGCGAATGAATGACCCCGACGGGACGAGGGGTCCTGCATGGAAGGAAGGAAAAGCCCCGGCGATCTCGGATTGCCGGGGCTTTTTGCATCGATTTCCCGGACAAATCAGTCGAGCCGGTATGTTCCGGTTTCCCTGAATCGGGAACAGACGACGTACGGTTGATCGGAGTTGAGCGATTCAAAGGTTTCCTTCACCTTTTCCGCGCTGTTGTTCTTCTCGGACAGGTGCGCCAGAAAAACCATCGACAGATGTCTTCCATGCCGGCAGATGAAATCGCCTGCGTCGTCATTGCTGAGATGGCCGAAGTCGGAGGCGATTCTCTCCTTGAGATGGCGGGGATAAGGTCCGTTCATCAGCATCTCCTCATCGTAATTCGATTCCAGCAGCACGGCGTCGAGGTCCGGAATGACCTCCCGCATTTGGGCGGTGACGCACCCGGTATCCGTGAAGATCCCGAACCGGCCGACGACAAACCCGCAAGAGGCGACATCGTGGGCGGTTTCTATCGGAGTAATCATCAAGTCTCTGATCCGGAAACTGCCGTCGAAATGGCGGACGTCCACCGGGCCCAGCCTCTTCCGGCAAGCCGAATACACCTCTTGCCGAACATAGACGGGGACGCGGAGCCTTCTCGCGATCGGCCCGATCCCCTGGTAATGGTCTCCGTGGGCGTGGGACAGAACGATTCCATCCACATTCCGGATATCCTTCCCCAGGGCGGCCATCCGTCTGGCCGTTTCCCCGAAGCTTTTGCCGGCGTCAAACAAAACGGAGGTTCCGTTGGAACGGATCAGACAACAGTTGCCGTTGCTTCCCGATGCGATGACGGACAATTCCATTAGTATTCGATCCCGGCGCGGTCTTTGATCCCGGCGCTGTAGTGGTGCTTGATTTCGCGAACCTCGCTCACCGTGTCGGCCAGTGCGATGATCTCCGGCGCGGCATAGCGACCGGTGAGGATGAGATCGACCGCGACGGGTTTGTTTCGGATGACGTCGATGACCTCGTCCCGGGGAATCAGCTTGAAGTCAACCGCCACGTTGATCTCATCGAGGATCACCATGTCGTAATTTCCGGAGGAAATCGCTTCGCGGGCCATGGCGAGTCCCCGCCTTGCGAGTTCAATGTCCACCGGCTCGGGATTGTCCCTCATGACGAAGCTGTCCAGGCCGGAGAGGTGAATGGTGAGGTTCGGGAGGCAGCGTTCGGCGGCCAGAAATTCCCCGTATTTTCTTCCCTTCATGAACTGGATGACGCAGACACGGAATCCCTGACCGACGGCGCGCAACGCCTGGCCGAAGGCGGCCGTCGTTTTCCCCTTGCCGTTTCCGGTATAGACCTGGACGAGTCCTCTGGCTTTGTGTCCGCGGATGACCGTTTCTTCCATATCGCGTCTCATGAATGACCATGGGGTCTTGAAATTTAGCGTTTGCTGTAATTTATGAACGAAATGCTAAATTTCAAGACCTGACCTCATGGTCATTTCAGGCGGCGGCGGGCGACCTCTTCGGCGATCGTGTAGGGGTCCGTCTCCTTCCGCAAGAGTTTGCCGGCGATCTCCTCCATCTCTCCGCTCTCCGTCATCTCTTTCAGGATCGGCGCCAGGATCGCGTCGCGCAGCGCTTCGTGAATTTCGACCATCGTCTTGCGTTTCATTCGATCGCCCAGAAGATCCGTTTCGACGAGACTCCGGTAATGATCGTTGATCGCCGCGGAAAGCTCCCCCAGGCTCTCGGCAAAAGGTCCCGGGTCGAAACAGTTTCCGATCCGGATCACCGGCGGACGCCATCCTCCGGGGAATTCCGGGACCATGTTCAGCATGGCCATGAGTTCGTTCAAGAGTTGGTGAGAACCGTCGCGGTCCGCCTTGTTGATCACGAAGATGTCGGCGATCTCCA
>DIKL01000033.1:0-876 GCA_002424545.1 Syntrophaceae bacterium UBA5619 | reverse complement strand
ACGATCACCGTGTGGGAGTGGTTGATGATCTCCACCTCCTGCTGCCCGGTCCCGACGGTTTCCACCAGGATGAGTTCCTTCCCCATCACATCCATGACGTGGACGGCGTCGCCGACGGCCTTGGAAAGGCCGCCCAACGCGCCGCGGGTGGCAAGGCTGCGGACAAAGACGCCCGGATCTTCGGCATGGCGCTGCATCCGGATCCGATCGCCCAGGATGGCGCCGCCGGTAAAGGGAGAGGTCGGGTCGACGGCCAGAACGCCGACCCCCTTCTGCTGTTTCCGAAAAGAGGCAATCAGCGCGTCGACAAGCGTGCTCTTTCCCGCCCCCGGGGAGCCCGTGATGCCGACGACGTGGGCGCGGCCGGTGTAGGGGAAAATCCGTTTCATCGCGTTCCTCGCCTCGGGGCTCTCGTCCTCGAGGTTCCGGATCAGGCGGGACGCGGTCCGGACGTCGCCGGCGCGGATTTTTTTCAGTTGTTCCCTTTCCTCGGGTTTCTGCGTCATAGGTTTACCCTCGGCCGGATATTCGTCCGGACCCAGCGGACGATCGTGTCGAGAGGAGCGCCGGGGGTAAAGATCGCTTGGATGCCGGCGTCGTAGAGCAACTGGAAGTCCTGATCGGGAATGATCCCGCCGCCGATCACGACAATGTCGTCGGCCCCCTGCTCCTTGAGGAGCTCGACCACGCGGGGAAAGAGGTAGCGGTGGGCGCCGGAGAGGCAGCTCAGGCCGACCAGATCGACGTCTTCCTGGATCGCCGTCGCGGCGATCTGTTCCGGCGTCTGGTGGCAGCCCGTGTAGATCACCTCAAAGCCCGCGTCCCGGAAACAGCGGGCGAGAATCCGCGCTCCCCGGTCGTGGCCGTCGAGGCCCG
>DIKL01000081.1 GCA_002424545.1 Syntrophaceae bacterium UBA5619 | reverse complement strand
CGAGCCTCCACCGGGGCCACCTGATCCGGCAGCGCCTCCTCCGGCGGAACCCAGTCCTCCGGCCCTCGCCCCGCCGCCGATCTGCGCGCCGTATTGCTGCGCGATGTTTTCTGCCTTCCCGTATCTGGCCTCGGCGGTAAATGCGGTTCTCATCTGAGCCATTTCCTGTGCCGTAAATTGGTGCTGCAAGGCCCGGCATACGACATCCCCGACGGCAACGGAAGGAGCGCCCAATCTGGCCATCTCGCGGACCGTTTGAAAGGATTGCATCGCCAGTTCATCCCTCTGTTCGCGGCTGAGCTGGCGGCTCTGCTGCCGGAGACTTTCCGTCATCCGCACCATTTCTCTCTGCTGAATTCCGGCCGCCAGTCCTTCGGCAATGGTTTTTCCCAACGCCTGCTGCTGTTTCTCTTCGGTCGCAATGGATCGCGCATTTTGAAAGGCCATGGCGTATCGGGAGCGGACCGTTTCCATGGCCTGCACGGTCTTCTCGGCAGCCACCCGTTTTGCAATCCCTTCAAGGGCCTTGTTCATGATCGGCTCCAGCGGCAGTTTTTCCTGCCGGGCAGCCATGACGATCTCGTGCGCCCGAATCGTGAAACGCTCGTCGAAGCGACTCGCCTCCATCCTTGCCGTCAACGAGACAATCTCATCCGGATCGACCCCGGTGCGGACCGCTTCCCGGACGCTGGCCTTGACCCGCTCCGATGTGCCGGAGGGCAATCGGCTTTCCCAGTCGGCCCCGAAGGCGGTCGTCCCCAGCAGAAGCAGAATCGCCGCTGTTCCAATCATCCTTTTCATGATCTCACTCCTTTCCTCCCGTCTGTTGTTAAAACGCACGGGAGGGGTCATCGTTACACAACTTATCGCGGTGATCCGTTCCGGATTCCTACGGGTCGGGTTTGTACACGCAATTGTATGATCCGAAATCGTCCATTTCCCGGTACGGACAGTCGGGAAGGTGGATCCTGCCGTCGATCCGATAGAAATACCGAAATTCCTCCGTCTTCGGGAGCATGATTTTCCAAGTCTTTGAATCCACTTTAGCTACTCGGTGCAGATCGTACCCGTCCAGGGACGAGGCGAAATGAACTACGGCTGCCCGGCTGTCCCGGAGATAGATATGCACCTGCCCGGTCTCCTCGCGATAGAAATGGCCGGCGCAGCCGGCGACGAAAAAAACGGCCGATAAGATCGACAGCAACAAGCGCATCATGTCGTTCGGTCTCCGATGGGAAGGACGGTATTTTCGCTGCCGAAATCATCTCTTTCCCGCGTCGGTATGGTCGGGTCGGGCAGCCGTTCGCCGCCGTTGAGGAGATAGGCAAAGCGGTACTCCCCTTGGGGCAGATTGAAAGTGTGTTCCCAGTATCCGCTGTCGCCCACCTTTTTCATCGGTACGACGGTCCAGTCGGTAAAGCTTCCGGTGATCTCAACCCGGCTGACGTCCGGGCGGTAGAAAACGAAACGGAAGGCCGTTTCCGGGGTAGGTTGAGGCGTGAAGGGAAAATAGACGAAGGCCAAAACCGCCGCCGCGGCAGTGGCGGCAAGCAAGACGGGGCGGAGAAATGGCAACATGCGGGGGCGGTTTGCCTTCAGCCTTCTTCTTTCCGGAATGCGTTCCACGGGATCAGAACGCAGAAGCTTTTCCTGGCGCAGAAGCTCAACCGTCTCGTCCTTGAACGGTTTTGATCCGTGGACCTCCTCGACAAACTCGATCTTGTCGTCGAGGGTCAATTCATCGTCGATAAACATGCTGATCATGGGGGAACTCATCCATCGCCCTCCTTGAGTGTCTTCCGGAGCTTGAGACGCGCCCGGTGGACCTTCACCTTCACATTCGCCTCGCTGATGCCGACGAGTTCAGCGATCTCGCGGTAGGAGAGATCATTGCCTGCGACGAGGACCAGAATCTCCCGCTCTTCCGCATCGAGCGAATCCATGGCCGAGAGCACCCGGCGGTATTCGGATCGGACCATGAGACGATGCTCCTGGTCCAGGGAGGGCTCTTCGCCTTCCATTTCCCCGGCCGCGAAATGCCTTCGTCTTCTCCCTTCGTCCGCAAAGAGATTCCGGGCAATCCCGTAGAGAAGCGGGATCTCCCGGTTGCCCTTCCCGTAATGTTCAAGATGTCGCGCAAAGGTTTCCTGCATGATGTCTCCGGCCAGGCTGTAATCGCCGGTCAAACGCATCAAATAGTTGAAGATCCGGCTTCTGCAATCCCGGTAAAACAGGTCGTATTCACTCATGCTCGCCCTAATAACGGAGTTCGGGCCGTAAGGTTACACGTTGCGGACCGGAGAGACGTTTCCACGGTACGGAAGCATATATGAATCGGCCGCGCGAGTAAATCCGATACCGATCCGATATGGCGCCTCAAGCGGAGATGTCTTTGGAAAGCGCATTGTCCAGGGATTGAAAAGATCCTGTAACCTTTCCGTCGCCCGTGCGTTATCCAGTCATAAAAGCCGGTATGACGGGCTGTGCCGTCGCAGGGACCATGGTGCGATGCCTCATCAATGAGGAGACGAGATGGTCGAGCCGGCAAACAACAACTGAACGATTGGGAGGTAAGAAGATGAAGCGCATGTTGATGATTGGTCTTTCCGTTACGGTTCTGTTCCTTTTCACTTTTCCGGCCTGGAGTTCGAACGGCAGCGGCATGGGCGCGGAGGGCTGCTTCGTGATCGCCAAAGGAGGAAATGGTTCCGGAAATGGGGGTTCCGGCGGCGGGAGTGGTTCTGGAAGCGGCGCCTGTGATGGGTCCGGGAGCGGCGGCGGGACGGGAGGAGGCGGTTCCGCGAACGGCGCCGGCGGCGGTTCGGGACATGGACCCGGTGACGGCACAGGCAACGCCGGCGATGGTCCCAAGGACGGCACCGGTTACGGGCCCGGTGAACACCAGGTGTAAATCAGAAGAGAAAACTTTGATCAACCGCTGCTCGCATACGCCGGCAGCGGTTTTTTTAGACATCTTGAGATCCCTCCGCGGAAGATTTTGACACCGTATCGTTTGGCGTTTCCCGTTGTGCCGTCGGCTCTGGATCGTCGGCATCCGCATTCGACGGAGCTGCTTGACCCGAATCTGTCGCCGGTGGGGCTGCCTCAAACATCGTCGGCTCTTCCAAAAGGGTCTCATCCGTTTTGGTTTCATTCGATGGAAGGGCCGGTTCTGCCTCCATCCCGACCAACCAGAGGGGATGGCGATGTCGCGCATAGTCGAGACGCACAGCCCCCGTAAAAATTCCCCGGATCATCGGCCGGTTCGGCTTCAGAAGGATCGCCCCGATGTGGGCGATGAACGCGAGAATGAACAGGACAAAGAAAATATTGTGAAGCCAGGTCGCCCAGAGGACGAGGGTATAGTTCATATCCGGCGCAAAAAGATTCTTGGCCGTTTTCACCAGTCCCGAGAGGATCAGAACGGCGATGATGACGGCCATTCCGATATAGGCAAGCCGCTGTTCAGGCAGATATTTGTCGAACGGCGGCTCCTCCCCCTTGCCGAAGAAGGTCTTGATGACGGCGATGGAGGTTTTCAGATCACCGCTGCGGGGAATCAGACCCCGGTCGCCCGAGAGTCCGTGGTGGAAAAGATGGAACAGGGCGGCGGCGATGAAGACCACCGAAGCCGCGTAATGGACCGACAGCGAGGTGATGAAATCGCCGGACCACGCAAATCCCGGGATGGCGGTGATTTTGTAGCGCGCGGCCATCGGCAGCTCGAAGAGCCCCGACAGCAAAAGAAGCAGCCCGGAAAGCGCGATTGCCCAGTGTTCCGCGAGTTCGATCATGCCGTGGCGCACCACACGGTTTTTGTCTTCAAGGATATACTCCGACATGGTTCAATCCTCCCTCTTCGAAACATTTTTCCGCTTGGAGATGAACGCGAATGCGCCCGCCGCGATCCCGATTGCCGGGGCGGCCAGCACGACCTTTCCGAGGCCGTCCGTCTTTTCCATGTTCCTTTTGACCGCTCCAAGACCCGGCCGTCCGGGGTCCTTCGTGAGGGAAGCATCCAATGTTTCAAAGGCGAAGGGCGAAACGTAAATCGTGCTTGTCCCTCCATTTTCATTTTTTCCATAGAGGTAGCCCTCGATCCGTTTTGCCAGATCCTCCGCCTTGGCGAAGATCTCCGCACGGGGCCCGATGGTCATTGACTGCCGCGGACATACCTCGATACAGGCCGGCTTCTTCTGCTGCTTGAGCAGATCGTTGCAGAGATCGCACTTGACCATGATGCCGTTGCCCATGAGCGTGGGCAGGACCTTCAGATAGATTCCAATTCCCGATTGACGCTGGGGAATCTCCCAGGGACAGACCGTCTTGCACTTGGCCCCGCCGAAACAGGTGTCGGGGTCGATCACGACGGCCCCATTCTCATGCTTATGGTTCGAGGCGAAAGGGCAGAGTGTCGCGCAGGCGGGATTGTCGCAGTGCATGCATCTTCTGGGTATAAATACGGTCTGCTTCCGTCCATCGGCATTCGTTTCGACCTTTTGGACAAAGATCAGATTGTAAGGCGTGAGACGATCGAACACCTCTCTCCTTTTCGACCAGTCTTCGACCCTGCGGGTGGGAAACGGGATCGGAATAGGATCCGTCGGCTCCGGAATGCTTCCGGTTTTGATTTTTTTGCATGCGGAAACACAAGCGGGAACCTCCAGGTCCCTGCAACCATCACATTGGGTCAGATCGATCAAGGTGGCAAGCTTTCCTTCCCCCGCCCATGCCTTGCGCGGAACGTTCAGCAACGCACTTGTTCCGATCACCGCGGAAGCGGTCGCCGACTTCAGGAAACGGCGGCGATTCAGATTCATTATTTTCGTCATTTCGTCACTCCTTTATTCGGTCGGGCCATGTCGATATACCGGGAAAGGGCCCTCTGGCATTCTTTGATTTTCCCGCGCTATACTTTGCCAAGCGCCCGATCCAATCGGCTGAATATGATTTGGCCCATCATATCATATATCTTCGCCATTATTCCTCATTATTCATTGACGCTCCGGCTTGAATTTCTTATAATGCCTCCGCAATGGATCATCGCGTTTCTTATCGGTTTGGTTCAGGCGGCCGGGACGGTTTCTCGTTTCGGTGTCAAAACAGCAATCTGGGAGGTGAAGAGCCATGAATGTTTTGCGGGAAAAAATGTGGTCCCCCTACGTCGCGGGCGCGCTGGCCGGCCTTCTGCTGGTGCTCTCCGTCCTGGTCACGGGGAAATTCTTCGGCGCCTCGACCACCTTCGTACGCGCGGCGAATTATGTCGAGCAGGCTGTTGCTCCGGAGAAGGTGGCCGGAATGGAGTATTTTATCAAGGAGAAGGCGAAAATTGACTGGCAGTTCCTGTTCGTCGTCGGCGTTCTCTTCGGAGCGCTGGCATCGGCCTGGTTGTCGAAGGAGCAGAAGGCCGTTGCCGTTCCCCCGATGTGGGAGGGTCGATTTGGGGCGTCTCGCGTTCGCCGTTGGGTCGCGTCTTTTTTGGGCGGGGTGGTGCTGATGTTCGGAGCGCGCCTCGCCGATGGGTGACCGAGCGGTCACGGCCTGAGCGGTCTGGCTCAGGTAGCCATCAGCGGGTACGTATCGTTGGTCTGCTTTTTCCTGGCGGGAATCATCATGGCCAGGATCCTGTACGGAGGAGGGAACGGCCATGAATGAATTATTGACCGGCGCCATTACAGGAATCCTGTTCGGGTTTCTCATGCAGAAGGCCCAGGTGATCCGGTACGACCGGCAGCTGGCCGCGCTGCGATTGACAGACATGACCATCGTCAAGTTCATGCTCACCACGATTCTGGTAGCCATGGTAGGCATTTATCTGCTCTATGATCTTGGGCTGGTGAAGCTTTCGATCAAACCGCTGATTCTGGGCGGGAACGTGTTGGGTGGCCTGATCTTCGGGATTGGGTGGGGGATTGTGGGCTACTGTCCGGCCACCGCCATGGGCGCCCTCGGCGAAGGCCGTTATGACAGCGTCTTCGGTCTGCTGGGGATGATCCTGGGGGCGGGGATTTACGCGGAGGCCTATCCCCTTATGAAAGCGACGGTCCTGACCTGGGGCGATTTCGGGAAGATCACGCTGCCTGGCGTCCTGGGGATCAACCACTGGATCGTGATCGTCATCCTGGTTGCGGTCTTTATCGCCCTCTTTCGGTGGTTCGAAAAGAAGGGTCTGTAATTTCATAAATGCCGTGTCTCGAGGACCGGCCCCGGCCTTCCATCGCCGGCCGGCCCTCGAGACATCACTTTCCGGAACGAATCCGGTTCTGCTTGCTCCCCGATCGGCGCCCCTGCTGCCCCGGATCGTTCGTGCCGATCCGGGCCCGTTGTCGGCTGCGTTCGCAGAAGTATCTCCATTTATCCCTTGATTTCCAGGACAATATTTTTCATAGTATCGGCCGAATTTCTACGAGTCGGTTCCGTTGGCTCTCCGCAAGGGGACCTTCGTAGATACGAGGGCGGAAGGCATTCCTGAACGAGAGGAGCTTGCCGAACCGGAAATGACGCAAGGGCCGGATGAATCGAATCCGGCCCTCAATGATGAGGAGAACCAATGGAGATTCGTGAGGTGGTGATCGGGGCCGGGCCGGTTTCCCTGGGCGGAATCGTTGCCGTGGCGCGGCGGGGCGTTCCCGTCCGGATCAGCGGAAGCGCAGCCTTTCGGGAACGGATGGAGCGCTCTCGGGAGGTGATGTATGCGGCCATCGAGGCCGATCTCCCTGTGTACGGCGTGACCACGGGATACGGAAAAGCGTGCGGGAAGCGGCTGCGGAAGGGGTCCGTCCTGGACGGGGAGGTAAATCTCATGCGCTTTCATGGTTGCGGGACGGGGGAGCCGCTGGGCGTGGAAGAGACGCGGGCGGCCATGCTCTGCCGGCTTCTCTGCCTGGCCCGGGGCTATTCGGCGGTGTCGATTCCCCTGATGGAGCAGCTTGCGGCGCTTCTCAACGCCGGCATCACGCCGGTCGTTCCCTGCGAAGGCTCCGTCGGCGCCTCCGGTGATCTGACCCCCCTCTCCTACATTCTCGCCGTCCTGGGCGGTGAACGGGAGGCTTTTTACAGAGGGAAGCGCATGCCGGCGGGGCACGCGTTGCGGATGGCAAAGCTGAAACCTTACCGCTTCAAACCGAAGGAGCCGCTCGCGCTGATCAACGGTACGTCGGTCATGACCGGCATCGCCGCCGTGAATCTGGACCGTGCCGAGCATATTCTGGAAGCGGCCATCGGCGCCTCCGCCCTGAGCGTTCATGCCCTGCAGGGCAAGGCCGACCATTACCATCCCGTGATCGGCGAGGCCAAACCCTTTCCCGGTCAGATCTATGTGGCCGAAAGGATATGGCGATTTCTGACCCCCCGGTTCCAGGAGAAGGAACTGGAGGCGACCGGCCCGGAAAACCTTCAGGATCCTTACTCCCTTCGCTGCGCCCCGCAGATTCTGGGGGTCCTGTCCGATGCCCTGACCTGGCTTCGTCCGTGGGTGGAGATCGAGGCGAACAGCGCCAACGACAATCCCCTCTTTGCCGAGGGCATCGACCGGCCCCTGACCGGAGGGAACTTCTACGGGGGCCATATCGCCTTTGCGATGGATGCGCTGAAAGCGGCGCTGGCTTCGGTCGCCGACATGGCGGACCGGCAGGTGGCGCTGCTGGTCAATTCCAATGTGAATCGCGGGCTTCCGGCCGACCTCGTCTGCCTGACCGGAGAGGCCCGCCTCCGCAACCATGGGTTCAAGGCCATGTCCATCACCGCCTCCGCCCTGACGGCGGAGGCGCTCAAGGCGACCATGCCCGCCGCCTCATTTTCCCGTTCCAGCGAATCCCACAACCAGGACAAGGTGAGCATGGGGACCATCGCTTCCCGGGATGCGGCCCGCGTCTGCACCCTGACCGAGCGGGTCGTGGCCGTCCATCTGCTGGCGGCGGCGCAGGCCTGCGAGATCCGGGGACGCATCAAAAGCCGCCCCCGCCTTGCCGCACGGCTTCAGGATCTGCGCCTGATTGCGGCGCCGACGTACGAAGACCGGCCCATGGACGCCGACATCGAAGCGGTGGCCCGGCAGATTTCCAATCATGGTTTTCCGAAGGAGAAGGGATGGAAGCGCAGAACTGCCGCAGTCATGAAGTCACGCTGAAGGTGCCTTTTTTCGATCTCGATCCAATGCAGATCGTTTGGCATGGCAACTATCTGAAGTATTTCGATATCGCCCGTTCGGAGCTCTTCACCTCGCTGGGCGTGGATCTCTTCGAATATCACGACCGGACCCGCTACATCTTTCCGATCATCCGGACCGCCGTCAAACATATTCATCCGCTTCGACGGGATGACGAATTCGTCTGCCGGGCCACGGTGAAAGAAGCCCGTTCCAAAATCGTCGTCGCCTTCGAGATCCGTCTCGTTGGGGATGGTACGCTCTGCGCGCGCGGTACGACGGAACAGGCCGCCGTTCTTGAGCCGGAGATGGAGATGGTGTACACGATTCCGGACGAGATCAGAATGGCCTTGGGGTTCTGAGATGGAAACGCCTTTCCCGCAGGCCCTGATCGCAGGCTTTGAACGGATTGCCGCCTGGGCGGATCTGCTGGATGAGATCAACGTCTTTCCGGTGGCCGACGGCGATACGGGACGGAACCTCGTGGTCAGCCTTTCCCCGCTGCGGCAGGCGGCCCGGGGCCGGAAGCGGCTCATCCGGGAGTTGCTTCTGTCGGCCCGGGGAAACTCCGGCAACATCGCCGCGCGGTTTTTTTCCGGTCTGCTGCTGGCCGGGTCGCTTCCGGATCTCGCGGGCGCCGTCCGGCAGGGGCGCGATCGGGCCAGACAGGCGGTCAACGATCCCAAACCGGGTACGATGCTGACCGTACTCGACGCGCTGACGGAGGTTCTGGATGAGGGGCCGCCGACCTTCGACGGGCCCTGGCGTGAGCGGATACTCCGGCGACTCGAGGCGGCGGTTCTTTCCACGCCGGAACTCCTGCCGAAACTCAAGGCCGCGGGCGTTGTCGATGCCGGCGCGCTGGGCCTGTTCATCTACCTGGATGGTTTTTTCAGCCTGCTGGCGGGAGACGGACGGGGATTCCGGCCCGTGACCGAGATCTTCAAGGGTTTTCTCAAGGTCGCGCCGGCCTTCTCCGCGGAAGGGGAGACGGGTTGCTGCGTGGACACGGTGCTCCGGGTCGAAAGCGAATTCGGAGATCAATCCCCGGGGCTCTCGGCCCTTGGAGAAAGTGTCGTGGCCTTGCGGGAAGGGGATTATCTGAAGGTCCATCTCCACACCCAGGACAGCCAAAAGACGCGGGAGGATCTGGCCGCTTTCGGGAAGGTGATCCGGTGGTCGGCCGACGATCTGGGCGCCCAGGTCCGTTCCTTTCGCCGACGGCCGGCCGAGCAGTTCGTGCATGTCATGACGGATGCCGCGGGTTCGATCAGCCGCGGGATTACGGCGGAGCTGGGAGTGACCATACTGGACAGTTACATCACCGTCGGAGAATGCTCCCTGCCCGAAACCCATTTTCATCCGGAGGAACTTTACGCGGCGATGCGTCGCGGGGTCAAGGTTTCCACCGCGCAGGCCTCCGTCTTCGAACGCCACGAACATTATCGGAGCGCCCTGGACCGCTACCCACGGGTCCTCTATCTCTGCGTCGGTTCCGCATTCACCGGAAACTTCGCGGAGGCGGTCGCATGGCGGCAACAACACGACCGGGAGGGGCGCTTCACGATCGTCGACAGCGGCGCGGCGTCGGGACGACTGGGGCTTCTTGCCCTGTCCACGGCCCGTTTTGCACGCAAGGCCGGCGACCCCGAAGAGGTGATCCGTTTCGCCCGTGAGGGCGCCGAGAGCTGCCGGGAATATGTGTTTCTGGATACGCTCCGCTACCTGGCGGCGGGCGGACGGCTTTCCCGGACCGGCGCCTTCTTCGGCGATATGTTCCGGATGAAACCCGTGATCAGCCCGTTCGCCGACGGGGCCCGGAAAATGGGGGTCGTCCGCAACCGACGGGAGCAGTTGCAATTTGCGCTGGATAAACTTTCCGCCGACCTGGATCGGAATCAACGGGCGATCGTCATGATCGAGTACACCGACAACCTCGCCTGGGTGACCCAAAAGGCGCAGCCGGAAATCGCGCGGCGCCGGCCGGAGGCGGAGATCATTCTCCATCCGATGTCCCTGACTTCCGGGGCGCACATGGGGCCGGGGACCTGGGCCGTGGCCTTTCTCCCGGAGCGCCCATGACGACGGCCATCGCATTGGGGGCTTCCGCGGATCGCTTTGCGGTTCTGATTCCCGTCTACAACCATGCGGAGGGCGTGGCATCCGTGATTGAACGGGCCGTCGCGCTGGGATGGCCCGTCTGGGTTGTCGACGACGGGTCGACGGACGGGACGGAGGCGGCGCTCGCGCGGGTGGGAGGGATCACCGTTTTAAGGCACGAGAAGAACCGGGGCAAAGGGGCTGCCCTGCTGACCGGATTTTCGGCCATGTCGGGAAAGGCGGACTGGGCGGTGACGCTGGATGCGGACGGACAGCATGACCCGGAGGATGTCCCCGGAATGATCCGGGCGATCCCGACCGGCCTTCGCCCCATCATCATCGGCCGACGGGAAGGGATGGTCGGGGGCGATGTGCCCTGGACGAGTCGCTTCGGACGGGGTTTCTCCAATTTCTGGGTCCGCGCCGCGGGAGGGCCCGTCCTGTCCGACACCCAGAGCGGCATGCGCATCTACCCGCTGCCGGAAGCGCTGGGGCTGGGCGTGCGCGCCCGGCGGTTTCAATTCGAGGTGGAGATCCTGGTCCGGGCGCGGTGGCGGGGGATGCCCGTCCTGGAAGCGCCGGTCGGTGTGTCCTATACGCCCGGAATGAAAAGGATTTCCCATTTCCGGCCCTTCATTGATTTTTGCAGGAACACCGAAACCTTCACGCGACTGATCTTCCTGAGGATCGTTCGGCGGATCAACGGAAGGGAATGAGGATGTTTTTCAAGCGCTACCGATTCAACTGGCCCCTGATTGCCGTTGTCGCGGTGATCCTGGGGGCGGTTCTGATCTACGAATCCTGTAAAGTCCGAATCGATACGGACATCCTGGCATCCCTTCCCCGCCACGATCCCGTTTTGGCGGATGCCCATCGGGTCATCCGGCACCTGCCCGTTCAGGACCGGCTGATCATCGATGTGGGACAGGGGGGGGGCGATTTACAATCCGTCCCTCGAGAGAGATCCCGAGATGCGCTGGTTGCCGCGGGAGAGACGGTCGAGCAGGGGCTCCGGGCAAGCGGCCTGTTCCGCGAGGTCGGCGTCGGACGGATGGAGGCGCTTTTCCCGGAACTCGTTTCCCAAATCACGGGCCATCTTCCGCTGCTGTTCGATGCGGAAAGCCTGGAGAAGCAGGTGGCGCCGCTGCTGGCGCCCGAGAGGTTGCGAGCGATCCTGGCGGAGGACCTGCAAGCCCTCCAAGGGCTGGAGGGGATCGGTCAGGGCGATCTTATCGCCCGCGATCCGCTGGGTTTGAGAAATATTGTTCTGGCGAGAATGTCCCAGCTTCTCCCCAGCCGGGAGGCCCGGCTCTACCGGGGGAAGCTTCTCTCCAAGGATGGGGGTCATCTGCTCGTCACGGCGGATCTCAAGGGCGCCGCGACCGACACCGCCTATTCACGGGCCATTCCCCCGCTGATCGCCGGCCTGGAGGAGAAGATCAACGGCGGCCGGCCCATCGACGCGCCGCGCTTTGTCCTGACGCCCGTGGGGGCCTACCGCGCCGCGCTGGACAACGAGAACGCCGCCCGCCACGACATGAAAACGGCGATCCTGCTGACGCTGATCGGGGTCGCCGTCCTGCTCGTCATCACCTTTCCGCGGCCCCTCGTCGGTCTTCTCGCGCTGATTCCGTCGACCGCCGGCGCCGTTTTCGCGCTGCTGATCTGCTCCTTTGTCTTTCCATCCCTGTCGATCCTCGCCGTCAGCTTCGGCGGGGCGATCATGGCCTTCACGGTGGATCTGGGGATCACCTATTTGCTGTTTCTCGACCGGCCCCGTGAGGTTTCGGGACGGCAGGCGGCCCGTGAGGTTCAGTCGGGAGAGATCCTGGCCGCGTTGACGACCATCGGCGCATTTCTGTTGCTGCTGTTGAGCCGGTTCGGCGTCATGGCCCAAATCGGGCTCTTCGCGGCCCTGGGGGCGGCCATGGCCTTTGCGTTTGTCCACTGGGTTTTCCCCCGGATGATCCCCGTCATGCCGCCGGCGCTCAAAGCCCACGACGACCGCTTCGGCCGAATTTTGGACAAACTCACCCTGCCGGGCCGAATGGCAAGGCCCGCCGCCGCCGCGCTCTTCTTTGCGGTCATGCTCTTTTTCGCCCGTCCCGTTTTCCAGGTCGACGTCGCCGCCATGAACTCGCTGAGCCGTGAGTCGATCGCCGCCGAAAAGACGCTCCAGCAGATATGGGGGGATCTGACGAGCCGGGTTTACGTGATGACCGAAGGGAAAAGCCTGGCCGAGCTGCAGGAGAAGAGCGACCGCCTCTCCGGAATGTTTCACGAGGAGCTCAAACAGGGAATCCTGGAGGGGGCGTTTCTCCTTTCCGATATCTTTCCCGGAGAGAAGCTTGCCGGGCTCCGGGCGGCGGACTGGACCGCCTTTTGGAAACCAGAGCGGGTCCGACATCTACAGCGGGAACTGACGCAGATGAGCCGGGAGATGGGTTTTTCCGTCGACGCCTTCTCTCCGTTTTTGATCTCTCTGACGGCGCCGCCGCCGAACGCCGCTTCGGTTCCGGAATTTTTTGCGGGTCTCCTGGGGATCGCGGCGGAAGAATCCATGCTGTTTCAGGTTTCGATGTTGACGCCCGGACCGGCCTATGAGGCGGAGGCGTTCTTCAATCGCTTTGGCGGGACGAGTCTGGCGAGCCTCTTCGACGCGGGGCTCTTCAACCGGAGACTGGGGGATGTTCTTGTCTCGCTTTTCACCGAGATCGCCATCATCACCGGTCTGGGGATCATCCTGGTGGTTTTTCTGTTTTTTCTGGACTGGCGACTCTCGCTGATTGTCCTGGCCCCGGTAGTCTTTGCGCTTGTCTGCACGCTGGGGACACTGAAAATTCTGGGCCGACCGATTGACATCCCGGGGATCATGCTCTGGATCGTCATCATGGGGATGGGGATCGACTATGGAATCTATTATACCTGCGCCTACCGACGGTATCTCGACGAACATCACCCCTTCATGGGGTTGATCCGCCGGGCGATGTTCCTGGCGGGGGCGACCACAATGATCGGCTTCGGTGTGCTGGCCTTTGCCCAACACGCGGTCCTCAAGAGCATCGGACTGACCTCATTGTTGGGAATCGCCTATTCCCTCATCGGGGCCTTTCTGATCGTACCTCCGCTGGTGAAGAGGGCGCTGGTCCCCATGGATCTCCCGCCGGAAACCCTCGAGGCGGGGTCTCCCCGCCACCTCGAACGGACGCTGCTGCGGTACCGCAACATCGGGGCCGCCCCGCGCCTTTTCGCCCGCTGGAAGATCCGTCTCGATCCGATGTTCCCTCGCCTGGCGTCTTTCATGAAAAACCCCCGCCGCGTCCTTGATGTCGGGTGCGGCTACGGCGTCCCTTCGGTATGGCTTCTGGAGCTCATCCCCGAAGCCGCGGTGTACGGCCTGGATCCGGAGCGGGAACGGATCCGTGTCGCCGGGCGCGCCCTCGGTGCGCGGGGGGATGCGCGCGC
>DIKL01000011.1 GCA_002424545.1 Syntrophaceae bacterium UBA5619 | reverse complement strand
CACTCTGTGGCAACCGTCGTCCCATCCTTCAGGAGAACGGTGACGGGATTGCTCCCTGACGTAAAACCCCAATCCCAGTCATCATGGACCCTCACCTTCACCCTGTCTCGGAAGGCCGCGTAGGCGGGATTTTTGGCCGCCTCGTCGGTGTAGCTCTCCAAGGTGATCTTGTCGTCCATCAGCGCCAATGCAACGCTGTGGTGTACGCTGAACCTCGCCTGGTTTGAGTTGGTCGGGTGCGGGATTGACGTCACTGTCTGTCCCGTCTGCCAAAAAGGCAGGATGGTCAGAATGGCGCTTCTGTACCCCTTTCGATGCAACAGCCCACCAGTGTTGTCGATATGATGTCCGCCTGCAATCAACAAACCCGAACTCAAGTCCCCTGCGAAAAAATCATTCTTTTTCGCTATGCCATACTATTGCCTAAAAACGTCCATTCCTACCTTCCCCAATCATCGGTAGGCCAATTTATAACGATGTTGGCGCCCGTGCCTGATCAGAATCGGTATGAATGGGGCAACAAGGCTCTTTACTCACCGACTGATCGATAGAAAAAAGACAAAAAGAATCGATTGAAACACCATAGACTGTGGCACGCGGCTTAGTTCTTCAAGCGTCAATCTGCAACTCCGCTGAAGATTGACGCTTATTCGAAAGGGTGTATTCCCTTAAAAATTGTGGAACTCTCTGTTTCCGGAAGTTTTAGATACCACCTCCCGTAGAATGGGTCACGCTTAAAAATGTTCACGTTTCAAACGGTTATCATTGGTCCGGACAGATAACCCAAACCCTCGCTTAGGTAGGTGAAGCCGATAACCGGTAAGTTCGGTTTTCTGATTCACTCCTGTGCGCCGTACGGATTGAAAGCTGCTATACGAAAGCGTTTTCCAAAAACATGACTCCGGAAAGGATGCTTTAGCCGGGGGAATCTCTATCCTCCGCTGCTTCGCGGCAACGGAGGGCGAGGGCGTTCAGTCGCGGGAGGCCTCCGACCTCCCCGGTCACTTCGATCAGGTTTTCCAACGCGGGGCGGATATGGGCGAGAAAATCGGGTTTCCCTCGCTTCAGGCCGAGAAACCCGTAGGCGCCGAGGGCCTGCATCAACCGTTGGGCGGAGGCAAGCAAGAACAGCTCGCGGAACGCCTCCCAAGGGGAAGGAAAACCGGAGATTTCATAATAGAATCGAAGCAGTTCCTCCCGCTCACCCTCGGAAAACGAGACATAGGGATCCCGGAGAAGCGATCCTAGGTCGTAAAAGGGATTCCCGGATCGCATCCCCTGGAAGTCGATCAGGACCGGCTCATCGCCGCGGATCATCACATTCTGCGACTGGAGATCGCGGTGGACCATGCCGGAAGTCGTCGAGATCAATCGCCCGGCGAGGGCCGAAAGCTCCTTCTCCAAGGCTTCCGTTTCTCCCGTTTCGAGTACGATTCCACAGGCATTGCGGACGCACTGCTTCCGGAAGTATTCCCGCTCCCAACGATAGAGTTCGGCATCGAAGCCCGGCATCAGCCGGAGTCCGGCAGGGAGTCGATCCGGTGAAAACGCATGCAGTTTTGCGGCGAGCGCGAGGGTCTTTTCGTAGAGTCCACGGCGGACTTTCCACCGGACATCACGGAACGCGTAGAGGTCCCGATCCCCCAAGTCCTCCATCAGGATCAGGCGACGCTCCGGGTCATGGCCATGGATCTCGGGGACGCTCACGCCGATCCCGTGGAGAAAGGAGGCTGCCGCCGCATAAAGGGTGTTCTCCTCGTACATCCGGCCATAGCGCATCAGGATTACGGGTCGTTCGCCGACCGTGGAAACGCGGAAATAGGTCCGGTCCGACCCGCCTTTCCCGATGGTCTCCAGCTCCGCCCGCGCATCGGCGGGGAGCCCCAGCGTCCGGCAAATAAAGGCGGATTCTTCCGCTGAAATGTTCCGTCGCCGGCCGTCCGAAACGGCCAAAACGGTCGGGGGCGTTGCGCTCCCGGCAGCTCCTTCGTAGCGGAGCGGCAGGCCGTCGACTCTAATCCGCTCGTATTTCTCGTTGTCACCCACATCCTCCCAGCTTCCCGCGTCGATGACGACGGAGCCTACCGAACCGGGCGTCTTCCGGATCATTTCCGCGAAGACCGGAACGATGGACTCGATTTTTCCCGGTGTCAGCCTTCTGAGGAACCGCTTGTCCATGATATAGATTCCCGTGAAAAGGCAACGCCGGATGCCGGGATTCCCGAGGAGGTCGCGCAAGTCGCAGATCATGCCCTGCGCGTCGAGGCAGACGTTCCGGAGGGGGCCGTCGCTCCGAAGGGCGAGCGTAACCTCGCGGCCGCCCGCTGAGTGGGCGGCGACAAGTGGAGACAGCGGAAGATCGGAGAGGATGTCGCCGTTATAGACGAGGATCGTTTCGTCGTCTCTTAGAAGATCTTCGATGTTCTTGAGCCCGCCGGCCGTGTCGAGGAGAACCGGTTCATGGCGGAAGAGGATCTGTGTCCCCCGCCAGTGTCCGCCGGGAAACGCCTTGTTATAATCGGCGGCGCAGTGGTGGGTGTTGACGATGAACCGCTTCACACCCGCCGTTTGGCAATGGTCCATCGCAAAGGTGATCAGCGGGCGATCGCCGACGCGCAGCAGGGGCTTCGGGCAGCTCTCGGTCCAGGGGCGCAGGCGCGTGCCCAGCCCCGCGCCGAGGATAAAAGCCGTCCGGATCGCGACCGGTTTCATCTGACGCCCCTGCCTATCTTTTTCTTCTTCCCTGGTCATTCCTTCTTTCCGAACGCCGGGTCGATCCGGATCATCGCCGCCACGATGAACCCGGGGATCGTCGAGGCGAGGATCCAAAGAAAGAAGCCGGGATAGCCCAGCTGCTCTTGAATCCAGCCGCTCGACATCGCCGGGATCATCATCCCGAGGGCCATGATCCCCGTTGCGATCGCGTAGTGAACCGTCTTGTATTCCCCCTCGCAGACCATGATCATGAAGAGCGTGTAGGCCGTGAAGCCGAAGCCGTAGCCGAACTGCTCCACCGTCACGGCGGCGTTGATCAGCCAGAGGCTCTCCGGCATCGCCCGCGAGAGATAGATGAAGATCGCATCCGGCAGATGCATCGCGCAGACCATGATCCAGAGCCAGTATTTGAGCCCCTTCCGGGAGATGACCCAGCCGCCAAGGAGCCCGCCCAGCATCAACGCGACCGCCCCGACCGTCCCGTAGACGATTCCCACTTCCGCGGTCGATAACCCCAATCCTCCCTTGGTTCGCGGATCGAGCAGGAACGGGGCGACCATCTTGACGAGCTGCGCCTCGGCGAATCGGTAGAGGATGAAAAAGGCGATCACCGTGATGATATCCTTCCTTCGGAAAAATGTGGTGAAGCCCCGGACGAAGGCCGCGGAGGCGCTCCGCGACGGATCGCGCTTCACCGGCCGGTCGGTTGCCGGATGGGGCAGGACGAAGAGGTGGTAGAGAAAAAGGGCCAGCATGATCGCGGCGAGCAGGAAGAAGGTCACCGACCAGGCCGATTGCACGCTGAAGCCCCGCGTCTCAAGGGTTCCGGCCAGCACAACGAGGACCCCTTTGGCGGCGATCATCGCGATCCGATAGAAGATCGTCCGCACCCCGACAAAGGCCGCCTGCTGATACTCCCGCAGACCCAACATGTAAAAGCCGTCGGCGGCGATGTCGTGGGTCGCCGAGCTGAACGCCATGATCCAGAAGAACGCCAGCGTGTAGCGGAAAAACCCGGGCGCCGGAATCGTGAGCGCCACGCAGGCGAAGGATGCCCCGAGGATGAGCTGCATTGCGACAATCCAGAACCGCTTCGTCCGAAACATGTCGACAAAGGGACTCCAGAGCGGTTTGATGACCCAGGGGAGATAGAGCCAGGAGGTGTAGAGGGCGATTTCGGTGTTGGATATTCCGAGCCGCTTGTAGAGGATGACCGAGACGGTCATCGCCATCACGTAGGGGACTCCTTCCGCCAGATACAGGGTTGGGATCCAGGCCCAGGGGTTCCGGACGGCCGTTTTTTCAGACATCACGATCTGCTCCATCCGAATCTCAGTATCGCTTCACGAAAGCCGTCCCGCGAAAGTAGTGTCGCAGGATTTCTTCCGCCCTGCATCCCCTTTCCGCCATCGCGGCTGCCCCGATCTGGCAGAGACCGACACCGTGTCCCCAACCCGCCCCGTAGAGGGTGAAGCGGGCCGGCACGCCGGAAGGGCGCCGAGTCACGGAGACGATGAAGGCGCTGCTCTTCAGATGGCTCGGCGACAGCCAGCGGCGGATCTCCAATTCCTTCCCCACGATCTGCGTGACGCTTGAGCCCTCGATCCGTAGCCTGCGGATCCGGCCGGACGGGCCGCGTTCCAAGGGTGCGATGTTTTGCAGAACGCCGAAGTCAATCCCCGACTTTTCGCGCAGAATCCCTTCCAGTTCTTCCCGTGGATAGCTCACCTGCCAGCGGAAGAAGTCGGCTGTTTCCCGGTCGAAGGCGGGAAGTATCCTGTCCAGGAGTTTCGGCTCTCCGGCGTTGCAGTAGACGGCGGGACGGGAGAGGATCCATCGCTCCGCGTCGGTCTCCGTCCGGATCGGGGCGAGGGGCGTGGCGGCATCGGGAACATGGCTAAGATAGGGAACCGCCTTTTCTTCCCAGCAGGTGGCGTAATCCTCGGTCATCCCACCGCAGGCCTTGTGGTAGCGGGCGTCGCAGATCTCGCCGTCGCGGACCAGAAAGACCCCCCGCGTTGCCCGGACGGCCTCTGCCGCCCTGCCGGCGGCAAGGCGGGTCACCCCCTGATATCGCTGGCAGTGGTCGTCGGCGCAGACGTCGAAATGGTCGTGATCTTCACGATCGTACCAGCGGATGGTCTCCCCCGCGTGTCGAATCAGATGCTCCGTTGCGCGGCTTTCCTTTGCCTTTTTCTTGCCGCGCAGAAGCATGGCGACCAGCCAGCTCCGTGAGGCAATGGCGTGGGCCTTGAGAAATTCCATCGGCGCCTCGCCGCTCATCTCCGACGAAACGACGCTGGCGAGGTACTCCTCCACGGGAAGTTGGTTTACGGCGGTCAGGGTTCCGTCCCCCGCCGGCAGCAGCATCAAGTCTCCGGAAAAGGTCTGCTCCTCCCTCCTCTCCCAGTGGAACTTGACGCCGATCGTAACATCGCAGAGCGTGAAGGTTGCCCCCGTCGCACCCACCAGGCGGATCTCCGCCGCGCGGAGGATCTGCCGACCCAGGTCGTCGTCCAGGATCAGGCTGCTCCCTTCGGATCGGACGATGAAGCCGCCCGTCAGAGACGTTCCGTTGCTTCGGTACGATCCGTTGAACCGCCCCCGGATTTCCGGATAGCGGTCGCAGATCCCGACCGTGATTTTCGGTTCTTCCATCGACCATTTCACCCAATTTCGATAGAGGGGTTTCTATTATGGGAAGGATGTTATGTCAACGGCTCTTTTCCATCCCCGGGGATGATTCACCGCGATCTCCGGTTGGATTTTATTGACACTGAGGGCGGTTCATCTTAGGATCAAATATAGAAAAGATGCGCTGCCGGAGCGGATGGAGCGCGTGGGGATCCGGGTCAGAACACCCGGGGCGATCATGATTTTCAGGTCTCGATTCATCAAACAGGAGAGGTGATCATGTTTAAAGTGAATGAGTATTTCGGCGGCAAGGTCATGTCCATCGCTTTTGCCGCCGCGGAGGGCCCCGCAACCATCGGTGTGATGGCCCGGGGCGAATATGAGTTTGGGACCTCGACCCGGGAGATCATGACGGTCGTCAGCGGAGCGCTGACGGTCAAACTTCCCGCGGCGGACGGCTGGAAGACGTTCCGGAAGGATGAAAGCTTTACGGTGGGGCCGAACCTGAAGTTCCAACTCAAGGTAGACGAAGAATCGGCCTATCTTTGTCTATACCGGTAGACGTTTCCGTTATCCGCCCGAATACACCGGCGCGATGACGACGCGATCGCCATCCCGGAGCGGATCGAGCGGACCGATCGCGCCGCCGTTCCGGGTGTCGATCCGGGGACGGTTTCTGCCGATCCCGACATGCTCGAGCAGTCCCTCCACCGTCGCCGGCTCGGGAACCTCAAATTCCTTTTCGCTGAAGCCGGCCTCGTAGATCAACGGGCCGATCAGCTTGACGGTGATCTTCATTCTACTCGAGACGGGTGTATTTTTCGACCTCCCGGGCCTCGTCGGTCAATCCCAGAGACTCCGCCGTCTTCCTCGTGGGGATGCCCCGTTTGTCCCAGCCCCGGATATCGTAGAAGTGGTCGAGCAGCTCGTTGTACTTGTCCAGCTCCAGGATCTTCCCGGCGATGGGTCCTTCCCGGTCGGCGTTGGCCGGGTCGAACCAGGCCATCGGCGGATAATCTCTTGTCCGGTCCCAATCGGGAATCTCACGGATCCAGAAAAACTTCATCAGCGCGTAGATCCGGTCGCCGACCCTCCAGAAATCGTCGAGCGCCCAGTCGAGGCCGGTGGCCTTGTTGAAATAGATCGGATAATTCTTGACGTCCCAACCCAGTTCAACCCACGGGAAGCGGCAGGCAACCAGGAATTCGAAGAGACCGCCCCGGATCCGTTGCAGTTCGACGACCTTCTCGGCCTTTTCCCGACCATAGGAGTCGCGGGCGGTCTGCTTCAGCTCAAACGTGATCACCCAGGCCTCCTTGTGGTGCGCGCCGATGGGGCTCGTCCCCAAGGCCAGCGCCATGCCCGGGATGAACTTGCAGTTATAGGCCGGAATATCCAGCCCCTTGACCTGCATGGCATAGGCCTCGGAGCCGTGGCCGAAACTTCGCGCCATCCGCAGCGTTCCATCGGCCAGCAGATTTCCGAGGTCGCCCTCGCGAAGCGCCGCCAGCCCCAGCAACTGCTTGGCCCGCTCGGCATCTCCGAAATGAAAGTCTCCTTGCGTCGCGCCGTGCTCGATAGCGTCGGCATAAAAAGAGAGGGAACTGCCGGCCGATATCGTGTCGATTCCATAGTCGTCACAGAGATAATTCAGCGAGGCGACCTGGTCGAGGTCGAAGATCTCCAGGTTGGCGCCCAGCAAGCCGATGTTCTCGTAGTCGAGCTCGGATTCCCGGCCTTCATGGTCCCGAATCGTAATGCCGCAGTGCATCGCGCAGTTCGGACAGCCGTAGGTGGCGATCCGGGCGTTGTTGAGCCGCTCGCCGTCGATCTTCCAGGCATCGAGGTGCCGGGTTTTCCGGAAGTTGCGGACCGGCAGCGCGGCGACCTCGTTGCACCAGGCCAGGACGCCGGTCGTACCCTGGACGGACCAGCCGCTTTCCTTGTCCATCGCCCGGACCTTCTTCAGATCGCCCGTTCCAATAGCCTTCATCCGTTCCGGATCGGCGACCGGGATGGTCTTGGTCCCTTTGACGACGATGGCCTTCAACCTCTTGGAGCCCATAACCGCTCCCATTCCGGGACGGCCGCCGGCCCGGCCTTCCAGGCTGCGGACCACGGCGTACAGGACCATGTTCTCGCCTCCCGGACCGATGTTGAGGACCCCGACATCCTTGCCGTATTTGGCGTAGATCCGGTCGTTCGTTTCACCGGTCCCCTTGCCCCAGAGCTCATCCGCGGGCAGGAATTGCACATCGTCATCTTCGATGTAAAGGTAGGTCGGAGAGGCGGCCCGACCTTCGACGATCAGAACGTCATACCCGGCCTTCCGGAGATGTTCGCTGACCCGCGTCCCCAGATTTCCGTCGCCGTAGCCGCCGGTTAAGGGGGACTTGGCCGCCACCACGGCTTTGCCGGTGTTCGGGGCCGGGATACCGGCGATGGGACCCAGGGCAACAATGAACTTGTTCTCGGGACCCAGCGGATCGATGCCGGGTCTCAGCTCGTCCCAGAGGATCTTGAGCGCAAAACCCCGACCGCCGATCCATTTTTTCGCGAAGTCTGCGCCGAACGTTTCCTTCCTGTACGTCTTCGTCGTGAGGTCGATCCTCAGGATGTTCCCGGTCCAGCCTTTCATTTTCGCTCCTCCGAAGGGATACGGGATGATCCCGATTGCATCACTCTACCGCGGCTTTGCGCGCCGCCGTCTTGCCGACCGTCTCGCCGAGCAGACAGGATTTCTTGTATGCGGCCCACACCGCTTTGGAAAGCACGGTCCGCAGCGAGCCTTTTTCCATCTGATAGATCGCTTCGGCCGATGTTCCTCCCGGAGAGGTGACCATGTTTCGCAATTCGGCCGGATGTTTGGCCGATTGCTGTGCGTAAAGCACCGATCCAAGCATCGTTTCCACGACGATGTCGTGCGCGACGTCGCGCGCGAATCCCAGGTGAACCGCCGCATCGATCAATGCCTCCAGGACCAGGAACGTGTAGGTCGGGCCGGTTCCGCTGACGGCGGTGGCCATGTCGAGATACTTTTCATCGTCGACCTGGATTTCTTTTCCGAGCGACTGAAAAACCAGGCGCGCCTGTTCCCGTTGCGCATCGCTCGCGTCCGCCGTTGCCGTCCATACCGTCAAACCTTGGCCAATTTGCGCCGGCGTGTTCGGCATCGCGCGGACGATCGCCTGATGGTCAAGCCCTTCCGCCAGGGTCGCGATTCGTCCGCCGGCAATGATCGATACGACCAGTTGATCGGCGCGCAACATCCCCTTGAGTTCGGGCAATACGCGCGAAAGGATCTGCGGCTTGATGGAGAATACCACCACGTCTCCCTGTTGCGCCGCCTTGCGATTGTCGGCCGTCGTGCGAATGGGGTAGCGTTGCTCAATGCTTCTACGGCGTTTTTCGTTCGGTTCGCTTGCGATGATGGCGTCCGGCGCAACGGTTTCGTGCCGAAGCAATCCCTGAATCATCGCCTCCCCCATCACACCGCCGCCGATAAACGCGATCGAGCCCAGTCCGGTTTCGGTCATAGTTCACACTCCTCTGACAATGATGTCCGTGCCTTTTCGGCGGGGAACGGATCGGAAAATCCGTTCGGCCGACGCCGCACGACTATCCATATCCTTCCGATATCCTGAACGAAGAAAACGCTTCGAAGTGCGCCGAGTATATGAAGAGGGCCCTTGTGTGTCAAGACAATTGACGATCCACGAATCAACAATTTTCCGATCAAAGGAAGCTTTCATTGATTCCAACCCCGTTCCTTTTCATTCTTTCGTTGCACAGACGGCGCCGGTTGTGATAGGCATAGCATCCATTTCGTCAAGGAGGGTCGCCGCATGATCCACGTCCAGGAAATCGATGGGCGTAAGTTGGTTTGCTGGAGCAGCAACGGAAGTTTCCTCCCCGATCGGAAGACGCTGGTCTTCATTCACGGCTCCGGCGGAAGTCACACGGATTGGATCCTGCAATACACACCGTTGAAGGATCTCTTCAATATTGTCGCACTCGACCTGCCCGGCCACGGACAGTCCGATGGGCCCGGAGAACAGGACGTATCCGCCTATGTGGAGTGGGTGAAGAAGATCCTGGAGGGACTGGAAGTCGCAAAACCGGTCCTGATCGGCCACTCCCTCGGCGCCGCCATCTCTCTGAGTTTCGTGATCCGGTACGGCCATATGGCGGCCGCAGTGGTCCCCGTGGGCGGTGGGGGTCGGATGCCCGTCAACCCCGCCATCCTGGAGGGGCTCAAACAGAACCCGGCCGCAATCATCGGACTCGCGGCCAAGTTTTCGATCGCCAAAGAAAACCGGGAGCGGCTCTCCGGTCTGCTTGTAGAAACCCTCACCCGCGTAAATCCCGAGATCCTCTACGGCGATTTTGCCGCCTGCGGTAAATTGGACATCCTGGATGCGGTCGCCGCCATCCGAATCCCGGCGCTCGTCATCTGCGGCGCCGATGACAAAATGACCCCGCCCGCCCTGTCCCAAGGCCTCGGGGAGAAGATCCCCGAAGCCAGGCTTGTTTTGATCCCCGGGGCGGGACATTTCGTCATGCTGGAAAACCCGGAGGCCTTCAACGCGGCCCTGACGGATTTCGTGAGTTCACTGCCGGCATGAATTTTTGGGGTGTAAGGCATTTGGTTCCTGGTTGCCGGTGAAATCTCAAGCCAAGCGCTTTCCGCCGCGGGGAAATCGCACATCCCCCTTCCAGCGAAAGGGGTCAAGGGAGGCCGTAAGAGCATGTTTGTCGTCGGGAATTTCATTGCCGCCGTCGCCCGGATTGTCGATGTCGCGCTGACCGTCTACCTGTGGCTCATCATCATCCGGTCGGTCCTCTCCTGGGTCAATCCCGATCCCTACAACCCGATCGTGCGCTTCATTTACCAGGTCACCGAACCGGTCATGGCACCGATCCGGAGATGGCTGCCCATTCGGGGGATGGGTATCGATTTTTCGCCCATCATCATTCTGCTGCTCATCCTCTTCCTGCAGAGCTTCCTGGTGAAGAGCCTCCTTGAGCTTGCCTACTCTTTCCGGTGATCAGACCATGATTTCGATCCACGAAACGTCCACAGGCGTCGTTTTTCGCATCCGGGTCGTCCCGCGGGCTTCCCGGAACGAAGCGGTCGGCATCCGGGACGATGCCTTGAAGCTCCGGATCACGGCCCCTCCGGTGGCGGGAAAGGCGAACGAGGCCTGCATCGAACTGCTGGCGGAACTGCTCGGCGTGAAGCGGGCTCGGGTGACGATCGTTGCGGGTCATGCGTCCCGGGCAAAAACCGTCGAGGTGAAGGGGGCAAGGGCAGCCGAAATCGTCTCCCGGTTCGCGGCGTTTCAGGATTGATCGCAACGCGGCAATCGGATCCCGGAAGCGGGCAGTGGATATTTTTCGGGGCGCCCTGCACCCGCAGCGAAGCGAGAGCGGGGTTAAAAAGGTCCGGCGCGTGCAGGGATCCGATTGCCAAAGGGCCCGGATCTTGAAATCATTCCGATACCGGACCGGAACAGACGGGTTTCAGGAAAGTTTTGCGATGGGCGAGACACACGGTTCCGAAAATTCGCGGGTCGTCCGGGCGGCGGGCGTCGTGGGGACGGCGACGATGCTCTCCCGCGTCTTCGGGTTTGTCCGGGATATGATTGTGGCCGGATTCTTCGGCGCCGGTCTCTCGACGGACGCCTTCTTTGTGGCCTTCCGAATCCCGAACCTGCTCCGCCGGCTCCTCGCCGAGGGATCGCTGACCGTCTCCTTTGTCCCGGTCTTCACGGAATACCTGAAGAACAGAACCCGGGAGGAGGCGCTGGAGCTGGCCGATATCGCCTTCACGGCCCTGTCGATCCTGCTCGTCGTTGTTTCAGTTCTCGGTGTTCTCTTCTCGCCGCTCATCGTGACGGTCATGGCGCCCGGCTTCGTCAAGACGCCCGTCCAGTACGATCTTGCCGTTTTCCTGACCCGGCTGATGTTCCCCTACATCCTGCTGATTTCGCTCGTGGCCCTGTGCATGGGGATACTCAACTCGCTCAGGCACTTCGCGGCGCCGGCGCTGTCGCCCGTCGTCCTGAACATCGCGATGATCCTGGCGGCGCTGACCCTCCGCGACTTTTTCCCGGAGCCGATCACCGCGCTCGCGGTCGGCGTGATGGCGGGCGGCGTTCTCCAGCTTGCGATGCAATGGCCTTTCCTTGTCCGAATGGGCGTTCGGCTGAAGCCGAACTTCCGCTTTCGCCATCCGGGGGTCAAACGGATCGGCCTGCTGATGCTGCCCGCGGTTTTCGGGGCGGCGATTTACCAGATCAACATCTTCATCGGGACGATCCTCGCGTCGCTGCTGCCGACGGGGAGCGTCTCCTACCTTTATTACGCCGACCGGATCGTCGAGCTTCCTCTCGGGGTTTTCGCGATCGCCGTGGGAACGGCGACGCTCCCCAGCTTTTCAGAGCAGGTCGCGCAGGGACGTTTCGAAGAGATGAAACGGACGATCTCCTTCTCGCTGCGGATCATCCTCTTCATTACGATCCCGGCGACGGTCGCGCTGATCGCGCTCCGGGTTCCGATCATCTCCGTTCTTTTCCAGCGGGGCGAGTTCGGCGTTCCATCGACCCTGCTCACGGCGCAGGCCCTCCTCTGTTATGCCGTTGGCCTCTGGGCCTTCTCCGTGATCCGGATCATCGTCGCGGCCTTCTACTCCCTCCAGGACACGAAGGCCCCGATGAAGGCCGCAATCGTCGCACTGATCGTCAACGTTCTCTTCAGCGTCGCGCTGATGTTCCCGCTGAAGCACGGCGGACTGGCGCTGGCCACCTCCATTGCCACCGCCGTGAACGTGGGGATGCTCTGGATCATTCTTCGACGACGCATCGGGAAGCTTCTGGACCGGGAATTCCACCGTTCGATCGGCCGGACTTTTCTGGCCTCCGTCGTCATGGGAGGTGTCATCCTCCTTGTCGGCCTGATTTATCCCTGGGACATAACCGGTCCCTTCAACGCAAGGTTCACCCACCTGGCCCTCTGCGTCGCCGGCGGCGCCGTCGCCTTCTTCGGCGCGGCCCTGCTTCTGAAGAGCCCGGAGATGACCGACGTCATCGGTTCGATCCGCCGCCGCCTGCCGAAACACTGAAAATGGGCGGAGCGATATTCGAAACATCCATCTTGACAACGCCGGAAAAAGGTATATAAAAGCGACGCTTTCAAATCGGAAGCCATGATAATCATTCAACTAAGGAGGTTGGGGATGAAGAGTTTCAAGTATTCAGTATCATTGGTGATGGTTCTTGCGCTGGCGTTGGTTTTCATCGGTTGTTCGAAGCCCCCCGAGGCGGAACAGAATGCCGCCAAGGCCGCGATGGACGCCGCCGTGTCCGCGGGCGCCGACAAGTATGCCGCCGCCGATCTGGATGCCGCCAAGAAGGTTTGGGAAGCCGCCGAGGCTCAAGTGAAGGACAAGAAGTACAAGGAGGCCAAACAGGGTTATGTGGATGCCAAAGCCGCCTTCGAGAAAGCTGCCGGCGCCGTCGAGACGGGCAAGAAGGCCGTTGCCGACGAGGCGACCGCTGCCGTAGCCGCGCTCGAAGAGAGCTGGAAGGGCGTCGAGGCCGCCGCGAAGAAGGTTGAAAAGCAGATGAAGGAGAAAAAGGACGCCTGGACCGCCGATGCCAAGGCCTTCGGGGACAACCTCAAAGCCGCCAAGGATGCGATCGCCGCCGATCCGATCGGTGCGAAGGAAAAAGCGGCCGAACTCAAGGCCGTCATTGAAAAATGGGAAGCCGCGCTGAAGGAATTGGCCGCGGCTCCGGCCAAGGCGATCTCCGCGAAGAAGGCAAAGAAGTAGGACTGCTCATCCGGATGGATTAAGATGGAGAAAAGCGTTCCGCCGATTCCGGTGGAACGCTTTTCTTTAAAGGAAAACAACCATGCAATATATTCGCTTCGGCAGAACCGGGCTTCAAGTCTCCAAGCTCTGCTTGGGTACCATGACCTTTGGGTTACAGAGCGATGAGGCTGCTTCTTTTGCGATTCTCGACAAAGCCGCGCAAGGTGGCATAAATTTCATTGACACCGCAGACGTGTATCCACTGGGGAGCACGCTGGAAATGGTCGGACGCACTGAGGAAATCGTCGGGCGGTGGCTTTACGGAAAGCGCGAACAGTTTATCTTGGCCACCAAGTGTGGCTTCGAGATGGGACCGCTTGCCTGGCAGCAAGGCGCTTCGAGAAAGCATGTGCTGAATGCCATTGATGCATCGCTCAGGCGTCTGGGTACGGACTACGTTGATCTCTATCAAGTACACCATCCGGATACCGATACGCCGGTGGACGAAACCCTGGAAGCCTTCGACACCGTACTGCGCAGCGGCAAGGCTCGTTATATCGGCTGTTCCAACTATCAAGCATGGCGTCTCGCCCGTGCATTGGGTCGCAGCGAAGCGATGGGACTGCACAAATTTGTGTCCGTCCAGCCACGCTACAATCTTCTATTCAGGCAAAACGAACGGGAACTGTTCCCGTTGTGCGAAGAGGAAGGCATTGCCGTCATTCCATACAACCCGCTCGCGGGAGGGATGCTGACAGGGAAACACAAGCGTTCTTTGGCGCCTGTTGAAGGCCGCTTTTCCGTTGGGGGGGCAGCAAAAATGTACACCGATCGGTACTGGCATGACAGAGAATTCGATACGGTGGACTCCGTCGTAAAAATCGCCGGGGAGGCAGGCGTGGAACCCGCGACGTTGGCGGTGGCCTGGGTGATCGCCAATCCGGTCATAACCGCCCCGATCATCGGCGCCAGCAAGCCCGAACATGTAGCTGCCAGTCTGGCTGCGGCTGAGCTGAAGCTTGATCCCGCATGCAAGGCCAAACTTGATGAATTGACCCATGAGTTTCGCATGGGCGATGCGCTTCGCTAGACGACGTTTTTGGCAAATCCTCAAAATGCCAGTGTTCGATCGGCAATCATTTCGATACAATATTTCAATCGTAAATAATTAAAATAGCTGAACTCTAGTTTCACATGTGGTACAATTCAGATAATTGGAGGTCATCATCATGTGATGACCCCGTAAAAAGTTATGCG
>DIKL01000054.1:42287-42594 GCA_002424545.1 Syntrophaceae bacterium UBA5619 | reverse complement strand
CCCATGCCCATAGCTGGGTCATGGCCTTCCCCGATGAATTGAGCGCCTTTCGCGCTTACGCCGCAAGCTTCCCGGACAGCTGCCTGCTGCTGGTCGATACCTACGACACCTTGACCAGCGGCATCCCCCATGCCATCACCGTGGCCGGCGAGTTGCGCGAGCGCGGTTTTGAACTGCGCGGCGTCCGCCTCGATTCCGGTGACCTGGCCTACCTCAGTCGGGAGGCCCGGCGCCGATTCGACGCGGCCGGTTTCCCAAGAGTCAGAATCATCGCGTCCAACGAGGTCGATGAACAGGTCATTGCCGC
>DIKL01000054.1:41765-42216 GCA_002424545.1 Syntrophaceae bacterium UBA5619 | reverse complement strand
GGAGTTTACAAACTGGTCGAAATCGCCGGGCGGCCCTGCCTGAAGACCACCAGCGATCCGGCCAAGGCGACCTTGCCGGGGCGCAAGCGGGTGCTGCGCGCGCTCGATCCGGGTGGTCGGCTGGTCATGGACGTACTCGACCTGGTCGACGGTCCCGGCGAACCGTTCCGGACCGGAGGGATGGCGTTCGATCCGGCCAACCCGCAGCGACGCAAAACGGTGCCGCTCGATTGCGAGCTGCACGACTGCCGGGCGGTGGTCATGGCGGACGGACGGATCGTGCAGCCGGCGCCGTCGCTGACAGCCATGGCCGACTACGGTGCAGGGCAGCTGCAGCGCCTGCCGGAGGGGAGCCTGCGCCTGATCAACCCGCATCGCTACAAGGTCGGAGTCAGTCGGCGACTGCTGACGCTGCGCGATACGCTAAGTCGGGCGGTGACACCCTAGCGGT
>DIKL01000054.1:41233-41583 GCA_002424545.1 Syntrophaceae bacterium UBA5619 | reverse complement strand
CACTCGGTTTTGTCGTGCCGGTGGCGATGACCACCGGTATGGCCGGAGGCCTTTTGCGGGGGCGCTGGGTCTGTGGCAACCTCTGTCCGCGTGGCAGCCTGCTTGACACCTGGCTGAGTGCCCTGCCGCGGCGGCCGATGCCGGAGTGGATGACCCGCAGCGGTTTTCGCTGGGGGGTGTTCGCAGTCCTGATCGGCCTGATGGTGGCCCAGCTTGCCGTTGATCCCGGCAACTGGCGACACTGGGGGGTGGTCTTCTGGAGGATGTGCCTGTTGACCACCAGCGCGGCGCTGTTCCTGGCCGTCACCTTCACCTCGCGGGGCTGGTGCCATATCTGTCCGGTCGGAACC
>DIKL01000054.1:37305-41199 GCA_002424545.1 Syntrophaceae bacterium UBA5619 | reverse complement strand
GCCTGCGGTCGCTGTGAGCAGGTCTGTCCGATGCAGCTCGATATCGCGATCCACCGCCACGCCGGGGCCTTGCCGCACCGGGACTGTCTGAAGTGTTCGACGTGTGTGAAGGTCTGCCCGGGGCAGGCCCTGAGCTGGCCGGCGGAGCAGCTGGCTAGCTAGGCGGGCGGGATGCAATGCCCGCGCACGGTCTGGGCGAGGGCAGCACAGCGGAAGGATCAAGCGCAGCGCAGCTAGAGCAGTTCGACCTTGCCGGTCGCCGCCGTGATCACGTAGATGCGGTCGTTGTTGCTCTCGGGGTCAGCGGGGAAGACGAAGAAGCCCGCGCGGTTAGGGGCATACCCTTGGGTGTAGCCGAACTGGATCTCGCCGTCATTGAAGGAGATCTTGATCTTGCGGCCGCAGCCGGCCCGCTCCACGTCGGGCTTTTCCCGGTAGTCTGAACGCCCGGCGAAGCTCTTGACGAAATAAACCGCCTTCAGGCTGGCGACGTCAATGCTGTGGGACTCGCCCGCACCCTCTTCCTGGAGATGAAAGGTCGCCTTGTTGGGGAAGAAGTCGGCGGTCGTCCCTTTGAGGAGCGCGCCGTCAGCCATATGTACCACCACTTTGTTCTGCATGGTCACTCCTCGTGGGCCAGGGTTTTGCCGGTCGTCAGTGTCATTGCGGGGCAGTGGCCAGGAGGTCAAGCCGGCGCCGCGGTGTTCCGGATGACGGTCACCCCCAGCACCTGCTCCATCTGCCGCAGGGCGAACTCGCCGTCGGCCGGATCGAGAGCGGCGACGCAGTCCGCCGGCACGGTGACGCGGTAACCGCGGATCACCGCTTCGTAGGCGATGTAGAGGATGCAGATATTGGTGACGCAGCCGGTCAGCATCAGCCGGTCGATACCCTGGGCCTGCAGGATGCCCTCCAGGCCGGTGTGGTGGAAGCCGGAATAGGAGGTCTTCTCCACCACCGGGTCAGTCTCCAGCGGCGCCAGTTCCGCCACGACCTCGGCCCCCTTGCTCCCTTTCACACCATGGGGTGGCCAGCCCATGCGCGCGAACTCCGGGTCGTCGGGTCGATGAGCATCGCAGACGTAGATCACCGGCACGCCACTGGCGCGGGCCGCCGCCAGCCTGACCTGCAGCGCCGGCAGAATGGCGCGGTTGGCCGGCACCTCGAGCGGTGCCCCAGGCCGGACAAAATCGTTGAGCATATCGATGATCAGCAGTGCTTCCGTGCCCATTTCACCTGACTCCTTTCGCAGCGCGAACGCTTACTTGACCACCACGCCGAATTCCACGCGACTGCGACTGATGTTCGCATCGGCGGGGAGGGCGGTAATGTCGGCTGTGGCAAGGAAGAACCGTTCGCGCGGCACCCCGCCGTGCTCGACCAGTGCCACGATCACTGCCTGAGCGCGCGCCTGGGCCAGCGCCTGCAACTCGTCCGGCCCGACGCGCAGGTTGGCGAGCAGCAGTTTCTCCAGTTCCGCGTCGGGCAGGTGCCTGACCATGCCGATCAAGTTGCGTGGCTTGGGGAAATCCGCCTGGCGATAGACCCGCCACAAGTAGTCCGGGTACTCATCGGCGGTCAGCTCGACCGTCGCGGCATCGGCGGGAAGTTCACCCCCCTTGCGCCTGGCCAGTTCCAGAAACTTCTCCCTGCGCAGCTTACTCTGCAATAGCTCGTGCCGGTAGCCTTCCGGGTCGTGCTCCGGATCGACATAGCCGCGGACCTCGATTTTCAGCTCACTCCGCTCACGCAGCGCGGCGGCAATTTTGCTGAGTTTCCCCTGCTCCGCTTCGGCCAGTTGCGCCGAGCCGACCGGGAAACTGATGATGCTGACATCCTCTCCGCCACCGGCAAGGGCCCCGAGCAGGGCCAAGGGTGAGGTGGCGGCCTTGACCAGCAGGTTTCTGATCATCTGCCAGATGACCCCCCAAACGCTGAAGCGAGGATCATCGAGATTTCCCGCAACGGGAAGATCGAGGTGAATCTCGCCATTGCGGTCTTTCAGCAGGGCTACCGCCAAACGGACCGGCAAGGAGGTAGCGCGGTCGCTCTCGACGGGCGCGCCAAAGGTGAACTGGTCGAGGAAGATTTTATTGCTCGCCTGCAGACGGCCGTTTTCGACCAGGTAGCTGAGGGCGACATTCAATTTGCCGCGCTCGATCAGGTAGCCGAGATACGTACCGGAATAAGGGGAGAGCGGGCTCAACTCCATGTCGTTGAAGTTCAGGTTGAGGTCGAGGAAGAACGGGTCGGCCAAGGGGTTGAGGGTGCCAGCGATGGTGAGCGGCGACTCGTTGCGCAGCCGGCCGCGCAGATCGACCTCGGCGCGGGCTCCCGGTGTGGTGCTGAGCCCCTCGATACGCCCGCCGAGTTGCAGCATCTCGACGCTGAATGGCCGCGGCATGTGCCGGTCGGTGAAGTTGACCTTCCCTCCTTGCAGGGTGATCTTGCCGATGTCGATTTGCGGCCGGTCCTGCGGCGCCGGCTCCATGGCGGGTGCGCCAGCGGCTGCCGGCTTGTCACTGCCGGCCGGCTGCGGCGCAGGGCGAAACACCTCGACGAAGTTGAGGCGCGCCTGTTCATCGAGCAGCACCCGGGCATAGTAGTCGTTCAGGGCAAGGGCATTGATCTTGAGCGACAACGGTTCAAGGCGCAGGTCGATGCCGCTGAACTGCAACTGCTCCCAGCGCAGCAGGTCTTCACGATGCGCGGCATCGAGGCAGTGCAGGCGGCGAATGCCGAGATCACCACCGATCCGCCCCTGCCAGCCGGACGCCCGCTGGGCGACGTTTGCCTGCAACTGCGCATCGAGGGCGCCGTCGACCAGCACCAGGCGGAACTCTTCAGCCAGGTACGGGGCGAAGCTGGGCAGGGGGATCTGGCGCAGCTCCACGGCGGCACTGACCACCGGCCCGGTCGGTGCGGCTGACCCGCTGACCTGGAACTCTCCGCGTGGTTGCAAGGTTCCGCGCAGCTGGAAGGTGCCAGGCACCGCGTCGGGGACGGCCAGATCACGGATGGTCAGGCCGAGACCGGTAATGACGAAATTCGCCGGTTTGGCCGGCAGCTCGTCGCGAAAGGCGATGCGGGCATCGTCCAGGGCAATCCGGTCGATGCGGTAATGGAGTGGACGCTGGTCCGGGGCCGGGGGCGCGGCGGCCGGAGCGGCCAGTTGGTCAAGGAGCGGGTAGTCGCGATCGAGAAACGACCAGTGCCCGCCGCGGTTGCGGGAGAAGCGCAGGTCGGCCCCGGTCAGGGCCAAGTCAGCGATGTCGAGTTGATTGGCGGCCAGGTCGAAACGCCCCCCTTGCAGCTTGATGCCGGCGAGTTTGAGTCCTTCCGCCTTAGGCAGGGGCAGGTCGAGATTGCGCACTTCGAGGTGGGCGTCACTGATGAGCAGCGGCTGCTGCGGCGACATCTGCAGTCGGGCCCCTCCTTGCAGCTCCCCGCCAATGGCAGCCTTGGTCTGCGCCTGGTAGTAGGGCTGGTAGGCGGCCAGCGGCACTCCCTTGGTTTCGATCGCCAGGTCGAGGGAGAGCGGCTCGATGGTCATCTGGCCGCTGAGGCTGAGGCGCTCCCGGAGTGCACTGCCGAGGTCGAGGGCCACCCGGAACGGCTGGTCCGGCGCCAGGGTCAGTTTGTCGGCATCGAGATTGATGGCGAGCAGGGTGGTGGCAAAGCCGCCGGTGGGGGCGTTGTCGCGTACCGCCAGATGGCCGTTGCGCAGCCGCAGTTGGTCGATCTGCAGCTGCAGCGGCGCGGCGTGCTCTTGAGCGGCGGTGGGCGTCTGCCCGGGGGCGGCGGCGCCGCCCAGTCTGGCGAAATTCCATTCGCCCTCCGGGGTACGGTCGAGCCAGCTTTGCGGGTTGTTGATCGACAGGGAGGCCAGGTGGA
>DIKL01000054.1:0-37231 GCA_002424545.1 Syntrophaceae bacterium UBA5619 | reverse complement strand
ACCATGAGGTCGAAGCGGCCGGTCATCTCCAACACCGGCTTGGTTGATGCCGAGGCCCGATAGATCAGGTCGAGATCAACGTCGAGTCGACCATTGTTGACCGTCACCGGCAGATTGGCCGGCAGGTACCCCAGGTAATAGGGGAGGTCGATGCCGTCGAATTTGAGTTTGACCCCATATTCCTGGGTATCGGCGAAAGGCTTGAGTTCCCCCCGGAATTCGAAGGGGGTGCCGTTGACCGTCGCGCGCAGCAGCGGCTGGACGTAGCGGTCGGCCAGGTAGGGGAGGTTGCCGATGAACGGCAGGGCCAGTTCCAGCGCCTCGACCCGATGGCTGGCCGGGTCAGTCAGGGTGCGGTCGATAATCTCGATCTGTCCGCCGGCGATGGTCAGGTTGTTGAGGGAGTAGCGGGCCGGCGCCGCGGTAGCGGCCGGTTGGTCTGCTCCACGCTCCGGGCGCTCCAGCAGATCACTGAAGTTGAAGCGTGCATCCGGCAGTCGTTCGATGTGCAGCGTGGGGTTTTCCAGGTGCAGTTCGCGGATCACCGGTGCCCGGTGCCAGAGCGAACGCGGACTCAAGGCCAGGTAGAGCCGTTTCCAGGCGATAAACGTCCTGGCCTGGTCGGCTTCCGACAAGCTCAGGTCGTGAATCTCGACACTCAGCGCCAGCAGGTTGATGTTGACTTTGCCGAGCGTCAGCACGCGGCCGGTTTCCGCTTTGACCCACTCCCGGGCATAGTTGCCGAGCAGGTTCGGACCGAACAGAGCCACCGCCGTCGCTGTCACCAGCAGCAAGACGATGGCCGCGATTGCAGCACGTATCCATCTGCGCACCACTTCCTCCCGAGGGAAAATCCTCTCATCTAAACCTAACACAAAGACCACCTCCTGCAAACCTGGCCAGGGCCGCCCCGGTTGCTTGACAATTGGCGCAAGCGGGCGTTTAAATCACCTTGGCAGGATGGGCATCGGTGGTACCGGACCGTCAGCGTGTACAACTCCTCCCGCCCGGAGGGGGGCGCGGCGCTTGGGTGCTGATGGCCGGCTGCCGCAGGAGTCTGCTGATGAGCCGTCGCCGTATTGTCAAACTGCTGCTCGTCGTGCTGGTCGTGGTGATCGGTGCCATGCTGCTGTGGCGACTGACCTCCCCCTCCCGGCCGGCGGCGGCGGAGTTGCGCCTCTCCGGCAACATCGAGGTGACCGATGCCGAAGTCAGCTTCCGGATTGCGGGGCATGTCGTCGAGCGGCCGGTGCGCGAAGGCGATCGGGTTCTGCCGGGGGCGCTGATCGCCCGCCTGGACAGCGCCGACCTGGAGCATGCGGTGGCGCTGCAACAGGCCGAGGTCGAGCGGGCCCGCGCCGTGTATGCCGAGATGGCAGCCGGTTTCCGCACCGAAGAAATTGCCCGGGCCGAGGCGACTCTGGTGCAGGCCGAGGCGGAGTTGGTGCGGGCTGCGAGCGAATGGCAGCGCGATCGTGAGTTGTTCGCCCAGGATCTGATCGCTGCGCGCGAAGCCGAGACCTCGCATGCCGCCCACGAAGTTGCCCAGGGCCGGGTCGGGGAAGCCGGTGCGCAGCTGGCCTTGCTGCGCAAGGGGTTCCGCGTCGAGCAGGTCGAACAGGCCCGGGCGCAGTTGCAACTGGCCGAGGAAGCCCTGGCGCAGGCGCGCACCCGCCTCGGCTACGCCCATTTGACCGCACCGATGGCGGGTGTGGTGCTCTCGGAAAATATCGAACCCGGGGAATATGTAGCCGCCGGCACACCGGTGGTCACCCTCGGGCGCCTCGACCCGGTGTGGCTGCGGGGCTACATCGCCGAGACTGACCTCGGCCGGGTCAAGCTGGGGCAGCCGGTGCGCGTCACCACCGACACCTATCCCGACCGGGACTACCGGGGCACCGTCACCTTCATTGCCCAGGATGCCGAGTTCACCCCGAAAAACGTCCAGACCGACAAGGAGCGGGTCAAGCTCGTCTACCGGATCAAGATCACCCTCCCCAACCCCGACCAGGAGCTGAAGCCGGGGATGCCCGCCGATGCCGTCATCGACCTGGCCGACCAGTAACCGGGGCGGGGCTTCCCTGCATGTCGCTCCCTGCTGCTGAAGCCGGTCTAGCTCATGGACGCCATCCGCACTGACCGCCTGACCAAGCGCTTCAACGGCATTGCCGCCGTCGAGGAGCTGACGCTGACGGTGGCGCCGGGGGAGATCTTCGGCCTGATCGGCCCCGACGGTGCCGGCAAGACCACCTCCCTGCGCATGCTGACGGCGATCCTCGACCCGACCGCGGGGGACGCGTGGGTGCTCGGCCGCCACACGGTGCGCGAGGCCGAGGCGATCAAGCCCGACATCGGCTACATGAGCCAGCGCTTCGGTCTCTACCCCGACCTGACCGTGATGGAGAACCTCGATTTCTACGCCGACATCTACCAGGTGCCAATGCAAGGGCGGGCCGAGCGGATCGACCGGCTGCTGGCGTTCAGCAATCTGACGCCGTTCCGGCGGCGGTTGGCGGGCAACCTCTCCGGTGGCATGAGGCAGAAACTGGGGCTGGTCTGTGCCTTGATCCATACGCCGCGCATCCTCTTTCTCGACGAGCCGACCAACGGCGTCGATCCCGTCTCCCGCCACGAGTTCTGGGAAATCCTCGGCCGAATGCGCGAAAAGGGGATGACCATCCTCGTCTCCACAGCCTATCTCGACGAGGGAGAGCGGTGCGACCGGCTGGCGCTGATGCACCGATCGGAACTCCTGGACACGGCAACCCCGGAGCAGCTCCGCGGCGGCTACCCGACCCTCGAGGAGGCGATCATCGAGCGGATCGGGGCGGCCGATGCGGATCTTGCACATGACGCCTTCGGGCCGGGGCAAAAGGGCGATGACCGAAAGGCGGATCACGCCCAAACGGGGAGGATTCCCGATGGTCGCTGACGGAGAAAACCATTCGGGAACCATCGTCGTGCGGGAGCTCGAGAAGCGTTTCGAGGACTTTGTCGCCGTAAACCGGATCTCCTTCTCGGTCCGCCCCGGCGAGATCTTCGGGTTCCTGGGATCGAACGGATCCGGGAAATCCACTACGATCCGGATGCTTTGCGGCATCCTCGCGCCCACGTCGGGAGAGGCAAAGGTCGCGGGGCACGACATCCTCACGGAAACCGAGGAAGTCAAACATGCGATCGGCTACATGTCCCAAAAGTTTTCGTTGTACGAGGATCTGACCCCCTTCGAGAACCTCCGCTTCTACCTTGGGGTGTACAGCGTGCCGCAGCGGGAATGGGCGGAACGGATCGACTGGGTCCTCGACATGACCCGGCTGAAAGCGGCGCGCGACCGTCTCACCCGGGACATTCCGCCGGGATGGCGACAGCGACTCGCGCTCGGCTGCGCCCTGCTCCACCGCCCGCGGATCCTCTTTCTGGACGAGCCGACTTCCGGTGTCGATCCGATTACCCGCCGCCGCTTCTGGGATTTCATCCGGAAGATCGCCGCGGAGGGGATCACCATCTTTGTCACGACCCATTACATGGACGAGGCGCACCATTGCGGGCGGATCGTCATGATCAATGAGGGGCGGATCGTCGCCGCGGGAAGTCCCGAGGAGATCGTCCGCGGGGCCTGTCCGGACAAGCCCGACGCGGACCTCAACGACGCATTCGTCGCGCTGATGTCCGGGAAAAATATCGGAAAGTAGATACAGAGGGTTTCATTTTCCGGTGAACAACCGCCAGGCTGCCCGTATGGGGAGAGGCGGGAAGGAAACGCGCGTGAATCTGAGAAATGTCCGGGCGATCGTCCGCAAGGAGATCTACCACCTGCTCCGGGACTTCCGGAGCCTCTACCTGGCCTTCGCCCTGCCGCTTCTGCTGATCCTTTTGTTCGGCTATGCGCTCAGCCTCGATGTGGAGCACATCGAGACGGTCGTCGTCGACCAGGACCGGACGGACATGAGCCGCGACTTTATCCGCCGCCTCGGGGCCTCTCCCTATTTCCGGATTGTTGCCCAACTCCCCGACGGCAGGGCCGCAACAAGGGAACTCGACTTCGGCCGGACGACGCTGGCCGTGATCATCCCCTCCGGCTGGACGGCCGACCTCCGGTCCGACCGGGAGGCCGCCCTCCAGATTTTGCTCGACGGCAGCGATCCGAACTTCGCCGGAATCTCCCGCGCCTACATCAGCGGCTTCGTCGAGAGTTACAACCGGAAGCTGCTGGTCGATTACCTCGACCGACAGGGGATGGAGAAGATCCAACCGCCCGTCGAGGGAAGGATCCGGGTCTGGTTCAACGAGGACCTCGAAAGCCGGAACTTCATCATCCCGGGGATCATCGCCATCATCATCATGATCGTCGGGGCGATGCTGACGTCGCTGGTCATCGCCCGGGAATACGAAAACGGCACGATGGAGACGATCCGGTCGCTCCCCGTCCGGGCGGGGGAATTCCTTGTCGGCAAGGCGATCCCCTATTTCGTGATTGCCCTCATCGATGTTCTGGTTTCGGTCCTGATGGGTCAGGTCCTCTTCGGCGTCGTGATGAAGGCGAGCTTCTATCTGATGATTCTCGCCTCCTCGCTTTACATCCTCGTTGCGCTGACGCTCGGCCTGCTGATCTCGTCCGTGACCAAATCCCAGATGGTGGCCAACCAGGCGGCCGTATTGATCACCTACCTCCCGTCGCTGCTGCTGTCGGACTTCGTCTTTCCAATCATCAACATGCCGAAGGTCCTCCAAATCGTCACCTATTTCGTTCCGGCCAGGTACTACATCGACATCCTGGCCGGGATCTACCTCCGGGACCTTGGGTTCGCGACCCTCTGGCCCGATCTCCTGGTCCTGACGGTCATGTTTGCCGTGCTGACGGCGCTCAACTGCGCGGTTCTCAAACGGGAGGGGTTATGAGCCGGCTTCGCATCCGGGAAATGGTCCGCAAGGAATTCATCCAGCTCTTCCGCGAGCGGAAAAACCGCGTGATCCTGATCGCGGCGCCGCTCATCCAACTGCTGGTCTTCGGCTATGTGGTCAACTATGACATCCGGGATATTCGCGTCGCGTTGATCGATCAGGCCCAGACCCGGGAAAGCCGGCTGCTGACCGATTCATTCACCGCGGGCGGGATCTTCCGGGTCACCCACCGGCCGGCCGATCCCCGCGAGATGGAGGAGCTCTTTCTGGAGGGGAAAGCCGACATCGGAATCCGCATTCCCCCCGATTTCAGCAGTCTGATCCGCTCGGGCCGGACGGCCGCCGTCCAGATCCTCGTCGACGGCAGTATGAGCAACATGGCCTCGGTCCGCATTTCCTACGCGGTCACGGTCCTGGACCGGATCAACCAGGAGCTGCTTCGCGAGCTTTACGCCCGGGACCTTCCATACGGGAAGATCGACGCCCGGATCCGGACCTGGTACAACCCGAACCTGGACAGCCAGTATTTTTTCATTCCGGGAATCGTCGCCTTTGTCATTATGCTGATCTCGCTGCTGATGACGTCGATCGCCATCATCGAGGAACGGGAGGCGGGAACGATGGAACAGCTCATCGTGACGCCGCTCAAGTCCTTCGAGTTCATCATCGGCAAGACCATCCCCTATACGGTGATCGGAATCGGCCAGATGGTCCTGGTCATGCTCTTCGCGCTCTACTGGTTCCAGATTCCGCTCGCCGGGAGCGTTCCTGCCCTCTTCTTTGCAACCTGCCTCTTCCTCTTGAGCACCCTGGGCATCGGGCTGTTCATCTCGACGGTCTCCCGGACGCAGCAACAGGCGATGATGACCACCTTCTTCTTCATCCTCCCCTTCTTCATGCTTTCCGGCTTCGTTTTTCCGATCGCCAACATGCCGGAGATGGTTCAATGGTTGACATACCTCAACCCTTTGCGCTATTTTCTCATCGTGATCCGCGGCATCTTTCTCAAGGGGGTGGGGCTGGACGTTCTCTGGCCCCAGTACGCCGCCCTGGCCGTTCTCGGCGTGATCGTTTTCGCCGGGGCGGTGGGGCGTTTCCGCAAACGGCTGGATTAGCGGGCGGTTCGATACGTCCGGATTGGGGAAGAAACATCATGTTGAGGGTGGTGGAAAACGAAGCGGCGATCCGCAGATATCAGCGGCGTTTCGTCCATGGTTTCAAACCCCTGGTCAGCGAGGTGATTCCCGTCGAGCTCGGCCATCCGGGGGCAAGCGTCCGCGCGAAGGTGAATTGGTCGGAACGCCTGGGAATCTGGATATTTTCCCGGAAGATCGCGGACCACCGGTACTGGAACGCCTTTGGCGTCGGCCGTCCCGAGGGGGGCGCCCGCACCGCAATCACCTGCGAGATCAATTTTCCGCTCTGCGGCATCGACCGGCGGACCGGCGGCGCCTTTGCCGAGGACGGTCCCGGTCCGGCATTCGTCGTTCACCGGGGAAAACTGGGCGGAGGGCGCAAGGGAGTTGGAAAGGGCCTCTTCGAAAGCCGTTACCGGGGGGTCTGGCAGGTGATGGCGGACGGCGACGAAGAGACCCCCGTCGCGCTGATCGGCGTTCTGGACTCGCCGCGCTTCGCCAGACAAATCGCGCAATTCGTGGTGAAGATCGCCCGGATCAAGGAAACGGCCGCGGCCGGAGACAAACAGGGGGAACTGGGCCTGGAGGCGCTCTCGCTGCGCGAGGAGATGGTCGGCGAGCGGTGCCGCCCACGGGAACGGGAAACCGGCGCGGCCTGCGACCACGGCCTGATCATCCGGGATCTCTCCGATGCGATCCGCGCAAAGGATTTCCAGACGGGAAACGACGGCTGTCGGGATCTGCTGGTCATGAACCGAAAAGGCCTCATCCGGGCGGTATTTCAGATCCGGACGGAGATGTCGCTATCCGGCATCCTTGCGGAGGCGACGCAGCTCCTCCTCAACAATCTGAGCCTGCCGGAAAATCCCCTGCTGATCCTTGCCCTTCCCCGCGCCCCGGAGGAGGGCCTCCGGGAGAAGCTCCAGCGGTTGAGCATCGACCTGCTGGTCTACGGCTGGCATGGCGACCGGGCGATCTTTCCGGACCTGACGGCCCGTCTTTCCCGGATCGCGACCTGAATTCGTATCGGGTTTCCGAAAAAAGCCATTCAGCTTGACGAATCTAAGTTTCTATCGGGTTCCGGACCGCCGGCATAAACCCCGGACCGGCCGCGATCATGATCTGCATGCGCACCCATTGCCGTCACCGCGCCCGTCAACCAATTGACAAACGGGAATCCTTCGCTTATGATGACGCCGCCCGAAAGGCGACGCCTGATGGATCGGGACAACGAAGCGAAAATTGCTGAAAGGATCGGGATTCATCCGCCGTTCAATCCTATGAAAATTATTTTCTACGCCGCGAGAAATCCCCAGCCCTGGAGAGACGCCATCGCCGCCGCGCTGCCCGACGCGGAGGTGTGGCTGTGGACCCCCGAGGGTGACGGACGTCAGGCCGACTATGCGATTGTCTGGATGCCGCCCGCCGAACTGTTCACGTCGCAAAGAGGCCTCAAGGCCGTTTTCAACATCGGCGCGGGCGTGGACGGCGTAATGGCGCTGCCGAACCTGCCCAGGGACGTGCCGCTCGTGCGTCTGAATGATGCGGGCATGGCCTCTCAGATGGCGGAGTACGTCTGCCATGCGCTGATCCGCCATACCCGCGAGTTCGATTTCTATGCCGCGCAGGCAAAGGAACATCGCTGGAAGATGCGTCGCCCGGTCGGCCGCGCGGAATTTCCGGTCGGCGTGATGGGGCTGGGTTCCATCGGCGGGCGCGTTGCCCAAGCCGTCGCCTCGTTCGGCTATCCGACATTTGGCTGGTCACGCTCGCCAAAATCACTCAGGGGCGTGACCGCTTTCTCCGGTCAGGAACGGTTCGAAGATTTTCTTTGCACCGTAAGGGTTCTGGTTTGCATGCTGCCGCTCACGCCGGAGACGGAAGGGATCCTCAACCGGTTCACCCTTTCCAAACTCAAACCGAAAGGCTATCTCATCAACGTGGCCAGGGGGCGGCATCTGATGGAAGAGGATCTGCTGGCGCTGCTCGATGACGGCACGCTCGCGGGGGCGACGCTTGACGTGGTCCGCCGGGAACCGCTGCCCGCCGATCATCCCTTCTGGACGCATCCGAAAATCACGCTGACGCCGCACATGTCGGCGATCGTCCTCAGAGAGGAAAGCGTAGCGCAGATCGCAAGAAAGATTCGGATGCTGGAGCGCGGCGAAGCCATCGACGGCACGGTCGATTTTAAACGCGGGTATTAGCGGTCACTCCTGATTCCCGCCATTTCAATGAATTGAGGAATGTGATTATGAAAAGAGCACTGGAAGGAATTCGGGTGATCGACCTGAGCCATGTATTGGCGGCGCCGACGACGACGATGTTTCTGGCTGATCTGGGCGCCGAAGTGATCCATCTGGAACCTCCCCATGGCGACGACGCGCGGGAATACGGTCCGTTCGCCGGGGAGCCCGGGAAGAACCACAGTGGCTACTTCATCAGTTTGAATCGCAACAAGAAGAGCCTGGTTTTGAACTTGAAGCTGGAAAAGGGGAGGGAGATCCTGCGGGAATTGATCCGGGTCTCCGATGTGATCGTCGAGAACTTCCGTCCCTCGACGATGAAGAAGATGGGTTTCGGCTGGGAGGAGATCCGGAAGATCAACCCCCGGATCATCTATGCGGCGATCTCCGGATTCGGCCATGACAGTCCCCCCGAATATGCCGCGCGGCCCTCGTACGACATGGTCGCCCAGGCTTACAGCGGGCTGATGAGCATCACCGGACCGGTCGGCGGCCCCCCCTGCCGGGTGGGATCCTCCGTAGGGGACATCTTCGCCGGCCACCAGGCCGTGATCGGCATCCTGGCGGCCCTCCTCTACCGGGAGAAGACCGGTCTCGGCCAGTACTACGACGGCTCGATGGTGGACGGATTGTTCGCCGTGCTGGAAAGTGCGGTGGCCCGCTACACCATCTCGGGCAAGATTCCCGGCCCGCTCGGCGGGGCGCACCCCTCGATCACCCCGTTCGAGGCGTTCCGGACGAAGGATTCCTGGATCATCGTCGCGGCGGGGAATGACGTGCTGTGGGGCAAGCTCTGCCGCATTCTGGGCCGAGAGGATCTGATTCATGATTCCCGGTTCGCCAACAACCACCTCCGGACGGAAAATCAGCCGGAACTCTCGACGATTCTGACGGCGGAGCTGGTGAAAAAGACGACCGACGAGTGGGTAGGGTCTTTCGAGAAGCAGGAGATTCCGTACTCCCGGATCAACAACATGAAGCAGATCTGCGAGGATCCGATCATCCGCCACCGCGACATGCTGGTCACCGTCGATCAACCCGGGATCGGCCCGGTGCGGATCGCCGGCTCCCCGATCCGGCTGTCGGAGACCCCGGGGGAGGTGAGAAGCCCGGCCCCGCTGCTCGGCGAACATTCCGAAGAGGTCCTGAGAGAGGTGCTTGGGTATGCCCCCGACCGGATCGAGGCCCTGAAAAAGGAAGGGGTCATCAACGAAAAAGTCTGACCGGCTGCGGGGCGGTCGGCGGTCTGTATCCGACAGGGGTTTTACCGGCAGGTTGACGCCTCATTCGTTTGAGAGGCCATATTTCTCTTCCAATGCCGCGAGCGTCGGGATTCCCGAACGCCCGCCCAGGCGCAGACTGACCTGGGCCGCCGCCCAGGCGCCCAGATCGAGACTCTTCTCCGCGTTCCAGCCGCGGAGCAGCCCGTAGATCAAGCCGGCATGGAAGACATCCCCGCAGCCGGTCGTGTCGACGGAATCGACCGGGTAGGCCTCTTTCTCGATGATTTTCGCCCCGGCCATCGCGACATAGCCCGTCTTCCCCAGCGTCACGCCGACCAGCCGCGGGCCCAGTTCCGACAACATAACACAGGCACGCCGGGGGTTGTCGCCGCCCGTGAGCGCGCGGGCGAAGGATTCGGAGACAACAAAACAGTCGCTCATCCGGGCCAGGTCGAGCATCCCCTCCCGCAGCGTTCCCCCGTCCACGACCACCATGACCCCCGCCCGCCGGGCCTCTTCGGCGGCGAAACGGGCGGCTTCCATGCACAGGCCGTCCGTATGGAACAGCCGCGCCCGCCGGAGGATCGCCAGATCGATTTCACCGGGACGGATTTCCGCCCCGGTGGGACGGCGCCAGAAGATGTTGCGTCTTCTCAGCGACTGCTCGGCGGCGATGAAGGCGAACTGCGAAGCGCTCGCCCTCCGGACAACCAGCCCCGCCGTGTCTATCCCTTGTTCCCGAAGCGACCGTTCGATTATGCCGCCGAAAAGATCATCGCCGACCACACCGGCAAAACAGCAGGAGATCCCCCAGCGGGCGAGGGCCGTCAGCGCCGTCGCCGCGGGCCCTCCTCCTTCAAATATGGCCTCGCTCAGTTCGCATTTCACATCGGGCGGCGGATAGGCCTCAATCTTTCCGATATAGTCGAGCGAACATTGTCCAAGGCCGAAGACCTGAAACCTCTTTTCAGGAAACATGACTCGACTCCTTACCGTTCAATGCCGTCACGGGGACGGTTGTTTTCCGCTCCCGGAAAAAGCCCAGCAGGACCAGGATCATCCCCGCGCACAGGGTCAAAAAAAGCCACGGGAGACCGTAGGCGTCCGTCCGATCCACCAGCAGGCCGAAAATCGGCGGGCCCGCCAAGCCTCCCAAAAAACCGAAAAAGTAGCCGACGCCGACCGCGAGCCCTGTCGATTCCTTATTCGCGGCTTCGCCCACGATCGTCAGAAATACGGCATTCCAGCCGATTCCGCTGATCCCGAAGGCGATGATGGCGATCGTCAACAGCGGAGAGAGGAAGTGAAAAAAGGAAATCGCCCCCAGCGTCAGCGAAGAGAGGAACAGGATCACCGCGATCGCGAAGAGAGTTCCCTTCCTTCGCCCGGCGAAGAGATAATCGCTTCCCATGCTCCATAGGATGCGGCTGCCGGCGCCGATGAAGAAGGATAGGGCGTAGTACCAGCCCGCCTGGACGATCGGGTATTGCATCTCCCGGGTCAGAAAAAGGATCAGATAGGTTGAAAAGCAGAACTGGCTGGCCATGAAACAGAATCCGATTCCGCCCAGCAGCAGCATGTCGCGGCGCATCGCCATCTGCATGATTTTCCCCCAGGCAAGGGCCTCCCGGGGTCCGTCCGATCGAAACGGGGCTTCCCGGAGCAGCCGATATACCAGAAACGCCGCGGCTATTTCGATCAGCCCGACCGCCAAAAGACTCTGCCGCCAGTTGAAGAGGATCGCCAATGTCGGCAAAAGGAGACCCGCAAAGATCCCCCCGAAGTTGACGCCGGTCTGCTTGAGCCCCATGGCCGTTGCCCGGCCGCTGTCGGGGAACCAGTCCAGGACGCTCTTGCTCGCGGCGGGGGTGATGATGCCGTTGGCCAGGCCGTGGAACAGCAGGATGGCCAGCGCGATCGGGAAGGAAGGGGCGAAAGAAAACAGGACGAGGAAAAGCCCCACGGCGCCGATCGCCATACTCATCATCCGGCGCACGCCCGCGAAATCGACGACCAGCCCGGCGGGCATTTGAATGAGCGCGGCGCCGATCGACAGGGAAGAGATCAGGAATCCGATCTGAAAGGAAGAAAGGCCGAGCTCATCCTTGATGAACGGGGCCAGGATCCCCAAACCGGAAAGGTTCATGAAGACCAGGGCGTGGATCAGCCACAGGATGCCCACGATGACCCAGCGATAGGATTTTTTAAAATGCTCCGTCGATCGGTTGTCCAAATCAGGCTCCTTATTTGATACCGGAGCGCATGAAGCTCTGGACGAACTGACGCTGGAAGAGCAAAAAGGCGATCAATAGCGGCGACACGGCCAGAAGCGTACCGGCGGAGATGACCGAAAAGTTGACCCCCGACTCCGGCGCGCCGAAGATGGAGAGGCCGACCGTGAGCGGCCGCGTCTCCGTAGAATTGGTAATGATCACGGGCCAGAGGAAATTGTTCCAATGATAGCTTACCGAGACCAGGCCGTAGGCCAGGTAGGTCGGCTTGGCGAGCGGAATGTAGACCTTCCAGAGCACCGACAGCCACCCCGCCCCTTCGACACGGGCTGCCTCCACCAGCTCCTTGGGCACCTGCTTGAAGGCCTGCCGCAGCAGAAAAATGCCGAAGGCCGAGGCCATGTAGGGCAGACCGATACCCAGGATCGTGTCCACCAGTCCCAGCTGGCTTACGGTTTTGTAGTTCTGCACGATCAGAACATCCGGCATGATCATGATCTGCACGAGCACCAGGAGGAAAACGACATCCTTGCCGGGAAATTCGAAGCGGGCGAAGGCATAGGCGGCCATGGTGCAGAGGATGAACTGTCCCACCAGGGTGATGGAGACCAGAACGAAGGTGTTGAAGAAGTAGCGGGCGAAGGGTGCGACCTTCCAGGCGCTGCGGAAGTTGTCGAGGGTCAGCGGCGCCGTCAGGACGAAGCGGCTGACGAAGTCCATGGGGTGGAAGGCCGCCCAGATGGCGTAGAGCAGCGGCGCCGCCCACAAAAAGGCCAGCAGCCAAGCCGCCAGGACCTCTACTTTCTGCGTCCAGTCCGAACCGCGGTTGATCACTGGTAGTGCACCCTCTTTTCCATGTAACGGAACTGCGTAATCGCCGCCAGGCTCAGAATGACCAGCAGCACCACCGTCAACGTCGAGGCATAGGCCGTATCCCAGAAGCCGAAGGCCACCTCCCAGATGTAATACAACAACAGTGAAGAGGCGTTGTCCGGCCCGCCCTTGGTCAGGATGAAGATGTGGTCCACGAGCTTGAAGGAGTTGATCGTCGCGTTGACCAGGACGAAGAGCATCGTCGGCATCAACAGCGGCAACGTCACCCGGCGGAAGTAGTACCAGCGGCCGGTGCCCTCGATCAGGGCCGCCTCCTCCAATTCGGGCGGAATGCCCTGCAGCGCGGCCAGGAAGAAGATCATGAAGAATCCCGCGTCCTTCCAGATGGCCAGAACCATCATGCACCCCAGGGCCGTCTCCGTGTCTCCCAGCCAGCTATGGTTCGGAATATTGAAGATCCCGCAGATCTGGTCCAGCAGGCCGATCTGCGGGGTGTAGAAGAAGAGCCAGATGTTGGCTACGGCGATCATCGGTAGGATTGTGGGCGTGAAGTAGGCCGCACGGACGATGCCCCGGCCGGGGAGACGGCCGTTGACGCACACCGCCATGAAGATGGCGAGGCTCACGCTGATCGGGATCACCCCCAGGGCATAGATGGCATTGTTCTGGAGGACCTGCCAGAATACGGGATCGGCGATCATGCTGCTGTAGTTTTCCAGGCCGATGAACTTCGAGGGACGACCCTCACGGCCCGTGGAGAAGAAACTGGCAATGAACCCGCCCACGATCGGATAATGGGTGAATGCGACCATCAAAACCGTCGCCGGCAGGAGGAGAAGCCAGGCGTACACGTGGTCGGAGATTTGGTGCCGCAGTTTCATATCATCCCTGATAAACTCAAACCGGCCGCCGGACCTTCATGCGGGTGCGGCGGCCGGTTTTTTGCCTAACGGTAGGATTTCAGTATCCGCTCGGCCTGTCCCTGGGCGCCGGTGAGGGCATCCTTGGCCGATTTGCCGCCGGTTAGGACGCTCTGGATCGCGTCATCGAGGAATTTCTTGTTCCGTGCGTTCTCGTGGGTGGCGAATTCGGCCACCGCGTACTTGAACTGGTCGCGTGCCACGGCCGCGGCCGGGAATTCGGCGACATACTTCTTGAGCACGTCGGTTTCATAGGCATCGGCCCGGGTCGCCGTGTAGCCCGTGGCGATGGACCATTTGGCCGTCAGCTCGGGTTCGGTCATGAACTTGATGAATTTCAGGGCGGCCTTTCGCTCCTCGGCGTTGGCGTTCTTGAAGATGTAGAAATTGCCTCCGCCGGTGGGGGAGCCGAGGCGCTTGGAGGCGGGCAGCATGCTCACGCCGAAGTTGAATTTCGCGCCGTCACGGACCGCGGTGAGGTTGCCCGTGGTGTGCCACATCATGGCCGTGGCGCCCTCGAGGAACTTCTGCCGCAACGTGCCCCAATCGATAGTTCCCTCGGGCATCACCTTGTGCTTTACGGCCAGGTCGCGCCAGAACTGCATGGCCTCGACGACCGCCGGCTTGTCGAAGTAGGTCCTGTTGCCGTCCTGGTTCATCAGCTCCTCACCGTTCTGGATGCAGAGCGCCTGGAACATCCAGTAGGCATAGCCCGTGGAGGGGATGTGGAGACCCCAGCGGGTCACGTTGCCCGCGGCGTCCCTCTTGGTCAGCTTCTGGGCCATGGCGACCATCTCGTTCCAGGTTACGGGCGGCTTGTTCGGGTCGAGCCCCGCTTCCTTGAAGGCATCCTTGTTGTGGTACATCACGATGGTGGAGCGCTGGAAGGGAATTCCCCAAGTCTTGCCCCTGGCCTTGGAGTTCGCCATCAGGGCCGGGTAGAAGGAGGCGAGCCACTTCTTGTCCTCCGCGGTGGTGGCGAAATCATCGAAGGGGACGATAACGCCCTGGTCGATCAGCTCGAAGACGTCGATGGAGAAGAGCACGCTGAGCTGGACCGGCTGGTTCGCCTTGAGAGCGGCCAGGGCCTTCACGCGGGTGTCGTCGTAGTTGCCGGCGTAGACGGCCTTGACCTTGATGTCGGGGTTGGCTTTTTCGAAACCGGCAATCATATCGTCGATGACCTTGGTGATCGGCCCGCCGACGGCCACCGGGTAGTACATGTTGAGGTTGACGGCGGCCTGGGCCGGCGTGACGCCCAACAGCAGAATTGCCAGACTGCACAGCGTAAGGACCATTCCGGACAAAGATTTTTTCATGGGACACCTCCTTTAGGTCATTTCCATTCGATCCGGGTCGCCGGATCAGCCCTTTGCGGCATGGGGTGACTTCCAACGCCGACCGGTCTCGGTCTCGAAAAAATGGGTCTCGGCGACCGGCCAGTTGACGCGGATCCGATCCCCCGCGGCAAGGTTCACCTTGCCTTCCTGCCGAACGATACATTCGGAACCGCCGATCCTGCAGCTGATGAGGCTGTCCGCCCCAAGATATTCAAAACCCAGCACCTCGCCCGAAATGCCCTCATCGGCCGGGCGCATCATTTCGGGACGCACCCCCAGTGTCAACGAGGGAAGGGAGCCCTCGTTCAGTCCCGCCGCCAGGTGGGTCCGGAACCAGTCCGCCACATCGGCATCGCGAAGGGAGAGCAGATTCATCGGCGGCGTGCCGATGAACCCGGCCGTGAAGCGGGTCGCCGGACGGGAGTAAAGCTCTTCGGGAGTCGCGATCTGCTCGACGCGGCCGGCGTTGAGCAGAACGATCTTGTCGGCCATGGTCATCGCCTCGATCTGGTCGTGGGTGACGTAGATCATCGTGATTCCCAGGCGCTGCTGGAGAGAGCGGATCTCGCGACGCATTTCGTGACGGAGTTTGGCATCGAGGTTGGAAAGGGGTTCATCCATCAGGCAGACCGGCGCTTCGCTGACGATGGCCCGGCCCAGGGCGACGCGCTGCCGTTGGCCTCCCGACAGCTCTGCCGGCTTACGGTGCAGCAACTCCCCCAGCCCAAGGAGCTCCGCGACGCGGTCCATGCGGCGTTTCCGCTCCGCCGGATCGAGTTTGCGCACCTTGAGGCCGAAAACAATGTTTTCCTCGACGTTCAGATGGGGAAACAGGGCATAGGACTGGAAAACCATGGAGATGCTGCGTTCGGCGGGCGGCAGCCGGGAGACATCCCGGCCTCCGATGCTGATGGCGCCCCCCGACAGGGTTTCGAGACCGGCAATCAGGCGCAGGATGGTGGATTTTCCGCATCCGGAAGGACCCAGCATCACCAGCAGTTCACTCGCGTCGGCGGTACAGCTTACACGATCCACCGCTTTGACCACACCCCAGGTTTTGGATATGTTGCTCAGCGTAATCTGCATCCGAGGATCACCCCATGGTATGGTTTTTCCGGCGGTATCGACAGCAGGTTGTCACAACTCTTTTTGGAACGGTTTGCGGTTCCGTAGAATGCTGCTGGTCCGTAACATTCAGCCGAAAATTTGTCAAGAATTCATGTTGACAATTTCCGCTTGACAAATCCGCCGAAAAGACTTACGAAACCACCTAAGAAAGGCTGGCAATTATGAGATCAGGAAATACCATCATCGCCATGGGAGGCATAATTATCGGGTCCGCATATCGGGACCTGGGCGGAGGGTAGTATTTCCAAAAAAGAAAGCGAAAGCGACAAAATCCGTTATCAGGTTCATCCGATAACGGATTTTTTGTTTCCGCCGGTTTTCATGCCGTTTGGGCATGAGGGGATTTTCCCCGGAGAGGACGAGGAAGGGATTATGGAAGAGCAGGAGGTTTTTATCTACGATACGACCCTGAGGGACGGCACGCAGGGAGAGAAGATCAATTTTACCGCCGAGGAGAAGATGCGGATCGCCCGGCGGCTCGACGAGATGGGTTTCCACTACATCGAGGGGGGGTGGCCCGGATCCAACCCCAAGGATGCCCGCTTTTTTGAGATGGCCAAGGGGATCACGTTCCGGCATGCTCGTCTGACCGCCTTCGGCAGCACCCGAAAACCGGGTATCCGGCCCGAAGCCTGCGGGAACCTCCGGACGCTTCTCATGGCGGAAACGCCGGCCGTCGCCATTGTCGGGAAGAGCTGGGATCTGCACGTCACCGAGATTCTGGGAATTCCACTCGAAGAGAATTTGGCCATGATCCGGGAGTCGATCGGTTACCTGAAAACCCGGGGCAAGGAGGTGATCTTCGACGCGGAGCATTTCTTCGACGGGTATCATCGCAATCCCGCCTACGCTCTGGAAACCCTGAAGATCGCCGCGGATGCCGGGGCGGATCGGATTGTGCTGTGCGATACCAACGGCGGAACCATGCCCCATGTCCTGACAGAAGCCGTCCTTGCCGCCGCCGCCGCCGTTCCCGCGGCCCGGTTCGGCATCCATGCGCACAACGATTGCGGCCTGGCCGTGGCGAACTCGCTTGCCGCCGTTCAGGCGGGGGCGGTGATGGTTCAGGGAACGGTCAACGGCTACGGGGAGAGATGCGGCAACGCCGATTTGACCTCCGTCATCGGAAATCTCCAGCTCAAGATGGACCGGAAGTGCCTGCCGGAGGCCTCGCTGTCCCAGCTTACGAATCTCTCCTATTACGTAAGCGAAGTCGCGAATGTAAGACCGCTGCCCTTCCGGCCTTTTGTCGGCGCGAGCGCGTTTGCCCACAAGGGGGGGATCCACGTGAACGCCGTCGCCAAGAATCCCCAGGCCTACGAACACATCCAGCCGGAGCAGGTGGGCAACCACCAGCGCGTCCTCGTTTCCGACCTCGCGGGGAAAAGCACCATCGACTGGAAGGCAAAGGAGCTCGGCGTCGATCTCGGGGGAAACGACGACTTGAGCCGGAAAATCGTCCGGGAGATCAAACGGCTCGAAGACCAGGGGTATCAGTTCGACGCGGCGGACGGCTCCCTTTCTCTGCTGATGAAGAAGATCACCGGCGCCTTTGAGGAGCCCTTCACGCTCGAGTGTTTCAGCGTGACGAACGGGAAGACCCGAAACAATCCGTCTCTATGCCAGGCGACGATTAAAATCTCGGTCGGCAGCGAAGTGGAACTGACCGCGGCGGAGGGAAACGGTCCCGTCAACGCCCTGGACCACGCCCTCCGGAAGGCCCTGGTAAAGTTCTACCCCCAGATCGCCGAGGTCTATCTGGTCGATTTCAAGGTCCGCATCGTGGAGGGAAGCGAGGGGACGGCGGCCAGGGTCAAGGTGTTGCTCGATTCCCGGGACGGGGAGGAGATGTGGAGCACCATCGGCGTGTCGGAAAACATCATCGAGGCGAGCTGGCAGGCGCTCGTGGACAGCATCCAGTACAAGCTGAGCAAGGACAACGTCAACAAGAACAACCGAGCTTGAAATGCCGGAGGCCGCGGCCGGGAAAACCGGTTTTGAGGATCTTTCCGGAACCAAGATCTTTCATTGATCATCGTCCCTGTTTCTGATAAACGTCAATGTCAAGAATCGGGAATGTTTCCCGATATCGGGCAGGGACGATATGCTGGTCGCGATCAACAATCAGAACCCCCAGATGCGGCTGATCCGAAAGGCTGTGGACATCCTCCGTGGCGGAGGGATCGTCATCTATCCGACCGATACCGTCTACGGGATGGGGTGCGATCTGTTCAACAAGAAAGGGATCGAGCGGATCTACGAGATCCAACGCCGGGACCGGAAGCAGCCTCTCAGTTTCATCTGCGCCGACCTTAAGGATATCAGCCGCTATGCGCGGGTCTCCGATGATGCCTACAAGATCATGAAACGTCTGCTGCCGGGTCCCTACACCTTCATTCTCGATGCCTCGCGGGTTGTGCCGAAAATCATCCTCCCCAAGAGACAGACGACCGGAATCCGGATTCCGGACAACCGGATCTGTCAGGCCCTGGTTGCCGAAATGGGTTCTCCCGTTATCAGCACCAGCGTCAAGGACGGGGGAGGGGAACTCCTCAGCGACCCATGCATCATCGAGGAGCTCTTCGGAAGACGGGTGGATATGATTATCGACGGCGGGATCATTGCCGCGACGCCGTCGAGCGTGGTCAGTCTGCTCGACGAGGGGGTGGAGGTCATTCGAATCGGAAAAGGCGATGTATCCGCCTTCCAATAGAAAGGATTTTTATGAAGAAACAGATGCTGATCAACGCCGTTCACCTTGAACAGAAACGCATGGCGATCGTGGAGGACGGCAAACTGGTCGAATTCAATATCCAGATGGCCGTGCGGGAACCGATTACCGGCAACATCTACAAGGGGATCGTCATGAAGGTGGAGCGGGGATTGCAGGCCGCCTTTGTGAATTACGGCGGCCGAAAGGACGGCTTTCTTCCGCTGCGCGACGTCAGCGCGAACTATTTCACGGAGGGCGCGAAGTCGACGCTCAAGCCCGGCCAGGAGATTCTCGTCCAGATCCTTCGGGAAGTCAGCGAACGCAAGGGCGCGCTGCTGACCTCCTACATCTCGTTGCCGGGGAGATATCTGGTGCTTTTGCCCAACAAAGAGAGCAGCGGCATCTCCCGGAAGATCGAGGATGAGGAAGACCGCAAGCGGCTCAAGGAACTGGTCGAACAGATCAAAACCGAGGACGATATCGGCTTCATCGTCCGGACGGCCGGGATGAACCGGACCAAACAGGAGCTGGCCCGCGACTACCAGCATCTTTTCCGTCTCTGGAAGGAGATCCGGAAGAGGGCCGCGGAAACAGCGGCCCCTTCCCTGATTTATCAGGAAAGCGCCTTCGGGGTCCGTTCGCTTCGGGATTACTTCACCCCGGATATCGAGGAGATTCTGGTGGACGACCCGGAGACGTTCCGTCAGGTCAGGACCTACTGCAAGGCCGTCGCCCCCAGAAATCTCAAGATGATCAAGTTGGATAAGGAGAAAACCCCTCTTTTCGACAAGTACCAGCTCGAGGATCAGATCCGTGTCATCTACCAGGACCGTGTTGATCTGAAATCCGGCGGTTATCTGATCATCAACCCCACGGAGGCGATGATTACGATCGACGTCAACTCCGGTCGCGGCTCGCACAAGCGCAACGTCGAGGAAACCGCCTTTCAGACGAACACCGAGGCGGCGGAGGAGATCGCCCGCCAGCTCCGCCTGCGCGACCTGGGAGGGCTCATCGTCATCGACTTCATCGACATGATGGACGCAAAGCACAACGCGGAGGTCGAAAAGGCCTTCAAGAAGGCCTTGAGCCTGGACCGGGCGAGAATTCAGCTTGCCCACATCTCCAAATTCGGCATCCTGGAACTCTCGCGCCAGAAGAAGCAGTCGACGATCCAGGAGATCAGCTACACCCCTTGTCCCTTCTGCCGGGGCCGGGGGGTTCGGCCCTCCCTCGAATACACCGCGCTGACCGCCTATCGGAAAACCGAAACCCAGGCCGTCAAGGGGCTCTTCTCCATGATCAGGACCGATGTTCCGCACGAGGTGGCCGACTACCTCCAGAACCAGAAACGGGCGGAGATCAACCGTCTGGAAAACGACTACGATGTGATCATTCATATCACGGGAAGCCCCAATATGGGCTGGGACGAGTCGAGGATCGAGACGATCCGGCGGGAAATGCCGTCGGCGCCGGAGCCGGCCGATCGTTCCCGGAAGGTTTCGGAAGAAACCGAGGGGCCGGCCGTGGCGAATGAACCGGAAACCGGAGAAACGGAATCGCCCGCGCCCGGGGAGCTCCCGCGGCCGGGCGAACGGGGGAACAACGATCGGAAGAGGGGAGCGCCCGGGAGAGGATCGCAACGGAGAGCCGCTCCGCGGAGCGTTGCGCCCATGGAGAAGACATCCGGGGAGGAACCGGCCGGGGCAGAAAAACCCGACAAAGAAGAAAAAGAAGAATCCGATCAAGCAGAGCCCGGAGAAAACACGCACACGCCGATCGAGGGCCAGGAACTTTTGCCCAAGACGGCCAAGAAAAGACCCCGCCGGCGATCCCGTCGGCGCCGGAAACCATCGGGAGAGAGGTCATTGGAAGCGGCGCCGGCCTCGGCGCAGATTCCCGAAGCGGCCCCCCCCGTTCAACCGCCGCCGCAGGAAGCGGTCCGGATTAAACCGGCGCGGCCCGCCGTCGAGCCCGCCGCGACGAAGATCAATGGTACCGCCGTGCCGGCGGTTCCCAAGGCCAGGGCAAACGGAATCCCCGAAGATCCCCTGCACCGGCTCCAAAAGGTGTTCGAGGCCCTGGATGACTGACCGGCATGAAAAACATCGTCTATTTCGATAACGCGGCCACCTCCCGGCCGAAGCCGGAGGAAGTTCCGGCCGCCATGCTCCGCTATCTTTGCGGGATCGGTGGCAGTCCCGGCCGCTCCGGCCACCGACTTTCCATCGAGGCGGGAAGGATCGTTCTGGAAACGCGGGAGGCGCTCGCGGAACTCTTCGGCGTTGAGGATTCCCTGCGAATCGTTTTCACGAAGAATGCAACCGAGGCGCTGAACATTGCCCTCCGCGGCCTGCTGAAATCGGGCGACCATGTCATCACCTCTTCCGTGGAACACAATTCCGTCATGCGGCCGCTTCGCGCGCTGGAACAGGGGGGAGTGGCGCTGTCGGTTCTTCCCTGTTCCTTGCGGGGCGAACTCGATCCCGAATCGATCCGGTCGGCCGTCCGCGGGAACACGAAGGCCGTCGTTCTCACCCACGCCGCAAACGTTACGGGAACGCTCCTGCCGATCGTCGAAGCCGGTCGGATCGCCCATGAGCACGCCATCCTCCTGCTGGTCGACGCCGCGCAGACCGCCGGGGCCTTCCCGATCCGGGTGAACGAAATGGGGATCGACCTTCTGGCCTTTTCGGGCCACAAATCACTGTTCGGTCCGCCGGGAACGGGCGGGCTTTACATCCGGGAGGGGTTGGAGGAAAGTATCCCTCCGTTGATGGCGGGGGGAACGGGGAGCCGTTCCGAATTCGAGGAACAGCCCGATTTTCTTCCGGACAAATACGAGGCGGGCACGCCGAACACCGTGGGTCTCGCAGGTCTTTGCGCCGGGGTCGCCTGGATCCGCGCCCGGGGGATCGAGACGATCCGCCGTCACGAGGAGGAATTGACGGGCCGGTTCCTCAACGGTTTGATGGGACTTTCGGAGGCAATCCTCTATGGTCCGGACGACCCTTCACGCCGGACGGCGGTGGTCTCCTTCAACATCAGGGGCCGGATGCCGTCGGAGGTCGCCATGGAACTGGAGGAGCGGTTCTCGATTCTGTCGCGTCCGGGGCTCCACTGCGCTCCCGCCGCCCACCGGACGATCGGGACGTTCCCGCAGGGGACCGTCCGGTTCGGTTTCAACTTCTTCAATACGGCCGCGGAGATCGATCATGCCCTCGATGCGCTCCGCTCGATCGCCCGCGGAAGATAAGAGGCCGCGGCTTCCTCGTCCCCGCTGAAACGCGGGCGACCAACAGGCACAAGGAAATGAATCATCTCGACCCGGCAAGAGAATTCGACGGGGCAAGCGGTTCCGACGGCCGCTTCCGACGGCCCGCCTTCTCGCCGCGCCGATGGATCATGGCGCTGCTGCTTCTCTTGAGCCTCTGGTCCTTGTGGGGATGCGCCCTGGTCAAGCTGAGGGAAGACGTTCAGGTTTCCAAGGATTCCTGTCTCATCTTCGGCGAAATCATCGGCCGATCCCCGCTGAAAAATCCTTTCGTCGTCGTCGCCTATTCGGGGCGCGGCGATCAAATCGTCGTCGGGGATTACGCGCTGTTGTCCGAGCCGGGGCCGTACGAACTGCTGGTTCGCGAAGGACGCTATCGCCTCTTTGCCTTTGAGGACGCCAACGGCAATCTGAAGTACGATCCCGGGGAGCGGGCCGGGCACTACGGCGCCCCGGAAGAGGTGGTCACCCAATGGGGCGGCGTCGTGTGGGGCATCGATATCGAGATCTCCGGCCGCCCCGCCGCCCCGGCCCCATCCCCGGCCGATGCGCTGTTGGCCTATTCCGCCGGACAGCGGAAGCCCGGCACGTCGGCCGGCACTCTGGCCGTCCTGGACGACCCGGCTTTCTCGGCGGAAGAAGGGGAAAGGGGATTCTGGGCGCCCCTGGAGGCTTTCCGGCGCAGAGGCTGCAATATTTATTTTCTCGAGCCCTACGATTCTCGGAAGATTCCGGTGCTGCTGGTGCACGGCGCGGCCGGCTCTCCGCAAGACTGGAGATATTTCATCGGGCGCTTGGACCGTTCCCGCTACCAACCCTGGATTTTTCAGTATCCGTCGGGCGCCCGTCTGGAGACCATCTCGCTCTTCCTGCGCAAAAAACTCTACGATCTCGATCAGAAATACCATTTCGACCGGTTGTATGTCGTGGCGCACAGCATGGGGGGCTTGGTGTCCCGCTCCGCGCTGATCGAGCCGGATCAACACAACCGGGCCGTGCGACTCTTCGTTTCCCTGTCGACGCCCTGGGGCGGAGAGGTCATGGCCAAGACCGGGGTTGAAAATTCACCCGCCGTGATTCCCAGCTGGAAGGACATGGAGCCCGAAAGCGACTTCATCCGCAAGGTTTTCGCCAGGAAATTGCCCGGGACGATGCGCTATTACCTGCTCTTCGGCCACAAGGGCGGCGGGAGTCTCTTTCGGCAGAACAACGACAACACCGTTACGCTGGAAAGCATGCTCGACCCGCGGGCCCAGGCCGATGCGCTGAAGGTGACGGGCTTCAACGAAGACCACCTTGGCATTCTCAACAGCGCGGAGGTGATGGCCCGGTACAGGGACATCGTCGCGGCGACCGAAACAGGCCTGGAGAAGAACCTGACGTCCGGCCGCGGCTATGTGGATATCGGCCGCCGCTTTATCCCCCCCGATGTGAAGATTCCGCTGCAAATGGCGTTTGTCCTCGTTCCCGCGAACAGGGATGGCCCGGAAACGCAACTCAGGGTGAACCCCTTCCTGGTAAGACAGGAGACCGGGGCGGTTGCCCCGGGAGACTACGAGGTCAGCCTCTGCGCGCTGGGGTTCAAAACCGAACCGGCGAACCACCCCCTTTCCATCGCGGCCGGCAAGATCGCCGAAGCCGACTTTGTCTTGCGTCCGCAAGGCATGGCGGCCGGCGTGATCGCCGCAAAGACGGCGTCCGCAGACAGCTATTGGGGATACATCCATGAATTGCCGGAAAAGGTGAGCGTGCGCGCCATCCGGCTGGCCGGAGCCGACATCCGGCGCAGTCTCCATCCCGCGGAGACCATGAGCGACCGGGACGTGCTCAGAACCTTCCTGTCATCCAAAGACTTTGCGTACAAGAATCAATTCGCCTTTTTCGATCTTCCCGCCGGGACGTACACGCTGTCGATCGAAGCGGACGGTTGCGAACCCTATGAGACCACACTGAAGGTTCAGCCGGGTGAGTTCATCCCGCCGTCGCCATTCCGGCTGATCGTCAAGTAGACCTTCACCGCGATGCGGGCCGGGCGACGGCCGTCCATTGCAGACGATTGCCGGAGCGCCGTACCGGGGTTTTTTCAACGCCCGGCTTCCCTCCATTTACAATGCGCGCATCCACTCCGGCTTCAGGCCGACCTCTCCCCGAAGGGCGGCGTCGATCAGATCGAGGGCCTTCCGCTTGCCGCCGGGCAGTTTGGCCTTCACCGGCAGGTAATTGGAGGCATGGTTCGAGAAAAAATATCCGCCGGACAGATCGGTATGGGCGATCATCTCCCGCAGTTCCCGGAGCATGCCCGCTTCATCGGGCAGTTCAAACGCCCCGTTCACATACTCCCGGTACAGAGGCGTTCCGGGAACGAGCATCACCGTCAAGGCCCCGACGAAATCGGGATCCATCGCGCTCAGCAGTCGGCCTGTCGCCCGGGCGTGCCGCAGGGATTGCCCGCGGCCGCCGATGCCCAGCAGCACCGTCGCCGACAACAGAATCCCCGCCTCCTTGACCCTGCGCCCCATCTCAACGCAGGCCGCCGCCGCGGATCCTTTCCGGATCGCGGTTCTGATCTCGTCATCGCCGGTCTCGACGCCGTAATAGAGGATGCCGAGACCGTTTTCGCGCAGCCGTCTCAGATCCTCCGCGGATTTTTTCCGGATCGACTTGGCATTCGCGTAAGCCCCGATTCGCTTCACCCACGGCAGATGCTCCCGGATCCGCTCCAGGATCCGGATCAGCCGCGGCTGCGGAATGATCAACGCGTCGCCGTCCATCAGGAAAAGGCGATTGACGCGCGGCATGCGCCGGGCGGCATAGAGGATGTCGCTCAGAATGATCCGGTCATCCTTGATCCGGAAGCGCTTGTCCCGGTAGGTTCCGCAGAAGGCGCAGCGGTTGTGGGAGCATCCGACCGTGACCTGAAGCAGGATGCTTCCGGCTTCGCTGGGCGGCCGGATGCAATACCCTTCATAATGCATCCCTTCCTCTTCGGCAACGCGAACCATGTTTGATCCCCCGAACCACGGATCCGGCTTCCGCATCGGCCACGCAAAACCCGGGAAAACCGTCCGTTTGTTTTCGCGAGTGCGAAAATACGGAAAGAGGCCTTGCCTGTCAAGGGCCTTTTCGGCGGGCGCGGGATCTTCCGCCGGTCCCGGCAGGCCTCGGTTCGCTTCGAACCGATCCGGCGGACCGCTGCCCGGTCCGGACAGGCCGTTTCCCGCACCGAATCGACCCGGTGAAAATTCAGCCGAACGTGAAAAAGGGATTGCATTCTTGCCGATAATTTTTTATCGTACCGGCGTTGGAAATACACCGACTGCGCCAAAAGCCGTTCGGATAAGATCCCGGCTCAACGGCTTGATGAAAGAATCTCCTGCAACAGGTCAAGAAAACATCTTCTTTGAATTCACGGAGGAAACGGGCAATGGGTGAGGGGATATCGGATTACACCAAGTTCGCGGTAGATCTGCGGCGCCAGATGTGGATGGCCGGCGTGGAGGAGGAGCTCCGCCGACTGATCTGGCAGATTGCGGTCACGGGGAAATACATCTCCGCCAAGATTCATGAATCGAACCGGAAACTGGCCGGGTTCAAAAACGTCTACGGAGAGGAGCAGCTTTCGCTCGACCGCAGCTCCGACGAGATCATGAAGAACCAGCTTCAGTTTTCGGGTTTCGTCCGGGAATACGCCTCGGAGGAGCAGGACGGCGTCGTCCTGCTGGGCAAGGGCCGGGAGAAGTATTTTGTGACGGCGGATCCGCTGGACGGCTCCTCGCTGGTGGACACCAACCTGGCGATCGGCACGATCATCGGCATCCACAAGGAGTCGGTCTTCTCGCGGGGAAGGGATTCGATGGTGGCGGCCCTCTACATCACCTACGGACCGCTGATCACGATGGTCTACTCCGCGGGGAAGGGAACCCACGAATTCGTGGTGAACCGGGAGGGGGAGTATGTTCTCTCCCAGGAGAACATCCGCCTGAAGGATCAAGGTTCGATCTACAGTCCGGGCGGCCTGCGGAAGGACTGCATCGGAAGCCATCTGAAGTTCCTCGAATACCTGGAGGCGGAAGGATACAAGCTCCGCTACAGCGGCGGATTTGTCCCGGACATCAACCAGGTCCTGATCAAGGGCGGGGGGATCTTCACCTATCCCGCGCTGCAGAAGAGCCCCCGCGGCAAGCTGCGGTTGCTGTTCGAGCTTCAGCCGATGGCCTTCATCATGGAGCAGGCCGGCGGGGTTGCCACGGACGGAAAAGAGGAGATCCTCTCCCTCCGGGTCGAGGACCTCGAACAACGCGCTCCGATCTACATCGGGAGCCGGTTCGAGGTGAAAAAGGCCATGGAATTCCTGGCGGCCGGATCATAAGGAATCGGAGAAGGCCCGTGAATTCGGGCCTTTCCCATGCACGAGAGAGGAGCGAGGCGAGGCGATGATCTACGACAATACGGTTATGCTGAAGAAGGCGATGGAAGGGGTGCTGACGTTCGATGCGACCGGTGTCCGGTTTCTGGATGAAAAGCGTTTCCGGGAAGAGCGGATCGACGACCTGATCCGAACGGCGGTATTCGGACCCGAGGAGGGGACGCGGGCGGCCGCCCGCTGGCTGATCCGCCGGGCCGGAGCGGCGGCCGGCATCCGTTCCGCCTCGATCCAGGGACTGTACGAGGCGATGGGACGGGGCGAGGTCTCCGGATTTACGGTTCCCGCCATCAATATCCGCGCTTTGACGTACGAAACCGCCCAGGCGGTCTTTCGGGCGGCGTTGGCTTCCGGGGCCGGGGCAATGATTTTCGAGATCGCGCGGTCGGAGATCGACTACACCCGCCAGCGGCCGGCGGAGTACTTCTGCGCCGTGATGGCGGCGGCGCTGAAGACGGGATACCGGGGCCCCCTGTTCCTCCAGGGCGACCACTTCCAGGTGGGGGCGAAGAAATACGCAAAGGATCCGGGGGCCGAGGTCAAGGCCGTCAAGGATCTGATCTGGGAGGCGATTGACGCCGGTTTCTACAACATCGACATCGATACGTCGACCCTCGTGGATCTCACGCAAACGACCGTGAAGAGACAGCAGGCCCTCAACTACGGCCTGGCCGCGGAAATGACGACGATGATCCGGGATCTGGAGCCGGCCGGGGTGACCGTTTCCGTCGGAGGCGAAATCGGCGAGGTCGGGGGGAAAAACAGCACGGTCGAGGAGCTCCACGCCTTCATGGAGGGATATCGGGAAACCCTCCGCAAGAGTGGCGAGACCTTGAAGGGAATCAGCAAAATCAGCGTCCAGACCGGAACCACCCACGGCGGGATACCGATGGCCGACGGGAGCGTCGCGAAGGTCAAGCTTGACTTCGACACGCTGCAGAAACTCTCCGCGGTCGCACGGACCGAATACGGAATGGCGGGCGCGGTCCAGCACGGCGCCTCCACGCTGCCCAATGAGGCCTTCGACCGCTTCCCCGCCACCGGTACGGCGGAGATCCATCTTGCCACCGGGTTCCAGAATATCGTCTACGACAGCCCCTCCTTCCCGCCCGCCCTGCGCGAGAGGATCTACGAATACCTGAAGCGGGAGGCCGTCTCCGAACGGAAGGAAGGGGATACCGAGGAGCAGTTCTTCTACAAGACCCGGAAGAAGGGGATCGGCCCCTTCAAACGGGAGATGTGGGATCTGCCGGAGACGATCCGGAAGGCGCTGGGCGCGGAGCTGGAGGCGCAATTCGCTCTCCTCTTCCGGAAGCTCAATGTGGGCAACACGCTGGAGGCTGTCAACCGCTTCGTGACGCCGGTGGATATTCCGCTGCCGCCTCCGGCCGGTTTGGCGTGATCGGAGTAATCTGCAAAAGAGGGGACAGGAGAATCTGTCCCCTCTTTTGTTTTTTCAATGGACCTTGGCGCCGGTCTTCGGCGGGCGGTCGAAGCCGAGAAGCGTGAGGCCCTCTTCCGTGTCCGAGGCGAGCAGCATGCCGCGGGACTCGATTCCCATCAGCTTTGCCGGCTTGAGATTGGCGACGACGACGATGGTCTTGCCGACGATCTCCTCGGGCGTGTAATCCTTGCCCATTCCCGCGACGATCGACCGTTCGCCGTCGATCTCGACGGTCAGCTTCAGCAGCTTGCTCGATTTGGGGACCCGTTCGGCGGCGAGGACCTTCGCCGCCCGCAGGTCGATCTTCTCGAACTCCTCGTAGGAAATCTCCGGTTTGATCGGCGTGACCTCGGCCTTTGCCGGCGCCGGCGGGACCTCAGCCGGCTTGATCTCGACGCGCGGGAACAGCGATTCTCCCCGCTTCAGTTCATTTCCGGCCGGCAGCCCTCCCCAGACCCGCAGGGTTTCAAAGTTTTGAGCCGCCGGATCGGCGATCCCGAGCTGCGCCAGGATCTTCGCGGCGGACCCCGGCATGAACGGGGTGATCAGGACGGCCGTGATCCGGAGCGCCTCCAACAGGTTGTAGAGGATCGTCTCCAGGCGGGGGCGGTTGGCCGGATCCTTCGCCAGAACCCAGGGTTCCCGCTCGACGATGTACTTGTTCGTCACGTTGATGAATTCCCAGATCGCGATCAGCGCCTTGTGGAGACCGAGATTTTCGAAGCAGGCCTGCACTTCGGCCGCGGTCCGGAAAGCCGTCTCCGGGAGGATGCGATCTTCGTCGGCGGCAGCCGTGGGCGCCGGAATCCGCCCGTTTCCGTATTTCACGGCCATCTGCATCGTCCGGCTGACGAGGTTGCCCAGGTCGTTGGCCAGATCCGAATTGATCCGCTGGACGAAGGCCTCCTCGCTGAAGCTCGAATCGAGGCCGAAGACCATGTCGCGGAGCAAGAAATAGCGAAACGGGTCGAGGCCGTACTTGTCCTTCAGGTCGAGGGGCCGGATGACGTTCCCGAGGCTCTTGGACATCTTGCTCTGATCGACGTTCCAGTAGCCGTGAACATTCAAGTGCCGGTACGGTTCGATCCCCGCCGCCTTGAGCATCGTCGGCCAGTAGATCCCATGCGGTTTGAGAATATCCTTGGCGATCAGATGCTGCGCCGCCGGCCAGTAGGCTTTATAGTTTGCGCCGTCCGGGTAGCCGATCGCGGTGAGGTAGTTGATCAGCGCGTCGAACCAGACGTAGGTCACATAGTTTTCATCGAAGGGCAGCGTGATCCCCCAGGTGAGCCGGCTCTTGGGCCGGGAGATGCAGAGATCCTCCAGCGGATCGCGCAGGAATGCGAGCGCCTCGTTGCGGTACCTCTCGGGCCGGATGAAATCCGGATTCGCCTCGATGTGTCCGATGAGCCAATCCTGGTATTTTCCCATCCGGAAGAAGTAGTTGCTCTCCTTGCGGTGTTCGGGAAGCGTTTCGTGCTGCGGGCACTTGCCGTCGATGAGCTCCTTCTCCATGTAGAATCGCTCGCAGCCCACGCAGTAGAAACCTTCGTACTGGCCGAAGTAGATATCCCCCGCGTCATAAACCTTCCGGAGGATTTGCCGGACCGTTTCGACATGGTTCGCGTCGGTGGTCCGGATAAAGTAATCGTTCTCGACCGCAAGCTCCGGCCAGAGGGAGCGGAATTGGGTGCTGATCCGGTCGGCGAATTCCTGCGGGGTGACGTTTCCCTTCGCGGCCGCCTCGGCGATCTTGTCGCCGTGCTCATCCGTTCCGGTGACAAAAAAGGTCCGGTCGCCGCGCAGCCGATGGTAGCGCGCCAGCACGTCGGCGACGATCGTCGTATAGGCGTGCCCGATGTGGGGCGAGGCGTTCACATAGTAGATCGGTGTCGTGATGTAATAAGCGTCTTCCATGGTCAACCTTTCTATTTGTCCCGCTGGACGTCCCTGGCCTTGAACGTGGTCTCCTTCCCCTGTTCGAGGATCACGACCACCTCCCCCTTGAGGGCGTTCTGCCGGATCACTTTCCCCCGCCCTTCGGGGGTCTGGACCATTTTGCCGCACTTGGGCATGTCCCTTTTCAGATCGGCGTACGCCTCGTATTCGAAGCTCAGGCAGCACATCAATCGCCCGCAGAGGCCGGAGATCTTCTCGGGGTTCAGCGACATGTTCTGCTCTTTGGCCATCTTGACCGACACCCGGTCGAGGCTGTGCAGCAGCGTCGCGCAGCAGACCTCGCGTCCGCAGATTCCGAGCCCCTTGACGATCCGCGCCTCCTGCCTTGCGCTGATCTGCCTAAGTTCGATGCGGGTCCGGAAACGCTGCACGAGATCCTTCACCAGATCCCGGAAATCCACGCGGCTTTCCGCGGCAAACGAGAAGAGCATCTTGCTCCTGTCGAAGAGGCACTCCACATCGATCATCTTCATCGGAAGCTTCCGTTCCGCGATCCTTTTGACGCAGAACTGCATCGCCTCCCGTTCCAATTTCTGGTTGTTTTCCCGGGTCCGGAAATCCTCCTCCGTCGCCAACCGCAAGACGTCCTTCAGGTTGGCGGGCAACTGTTCCAGCGGGACGGCCCGGACCTCCGTCACCGCCGTTCCGATCGCCGAGCCGTTGTCCGTAACGACCACGACGGGATCGTTCTTCTTCAACGGGAGATCCGCCGCATGGAAGGTATAGATTTTTCCTTCCTTTTTGAATTTGACGCCGACGACATTTTTCAAACCGACTTACCCCCGGATGGTGATTTTTCCTCAGGCGAGCTTAATCAGCATGGCCTCCAAAGTCAACGACTTATTGGCATTCCGGGCGATGGCGCCCATCGCCGACTCGACCGCGGCGATGTTGCGCAGAAGATCGCGACCCGACAGGCGATCCGCGATCGTCTCGATCATCCCGGCCCGGTCCCGGAACATCAGTCTCTCCCGTTCCCGGGTCTCGCGGAAAATCAGGCTGTCCCGGTAACCGACCCGGAGGATCCGGAGGCCTTCGAGAATCTCCTCCCGCTCCTTCCCGAAACGGCCGGCCAGCGCGATCCTTTTGAGCAGATCGGCCGGATCGTCCTGTGCGAGGTGATCCAGGATTCCGTCGCGTCGCGCGAGGTAGTCCTCCCGTTTCATCTCGATCGCCCGGCCGATACTGCCGCCGGACGAGGCGGCCAGGATTTCCGCCGCGACGTCATCCAGCCCCTCCTTTTCTTTCAGGAAACGGGAAACCTCCTCACGGGCCAGCGGCGTGAAGCGCAAATGCTGGCAGCGGGAAAGGATCGTCATCGGAAGGGCATGCGAACGGGCGGTCGTCAACAGAAGGATATTTCCCGGGGACGGCTCTTCCAGGGTTTTGAGCAGCGCGTTGGCCGCGGCTGCGTTCAACCGGTCCGCCTCCTCGATGATGAAAACCCGTTTCCCCTCCACGGGCCGGACGGTCATCCGCGACTGGAGTTCCTTGACGGCCGAGATCTTGATAAACTGCCCTTCCGCCCGGATCGTGATGATGTTGGGATGGTTGCGATGCTCCGCCTTGCGGCAGGAGGCACAGGCATCGCAAGGCGGATCTTCCGCTTTGCAGTTGACCGCCCTGGCGAGGATGGACGCCGTGGTCCTCTTCCCAATCCCCTCCATTCCGTGGAAGAGCAGGGCGTGGGCGATCCGGTCGCGGGCCATCGCGTTTTTCAGGATGGAGACCGGTTTGGAGTGGCCGTAGATCCCCTGGAATCCCATACCGTCATTTCCCTCCGGCAGGGGATTTTTCGAGCAGCGCCGTCAGGTGACGGCAGACCTCACGCCGGACCGTCTCGACATCGGTCCCGCCTTCAATGATCCGGTAGCGTTCCGGCTCCGCCGCCGCAAGAGATCGATATCCTTCCTGAATCCTCAGATGAAAGGCTTTTTCTTCCCTTTCGAAACGGTCCTCCGCCGCCTCCGGGCGCATGCCGGCCGCCCGTTGTTCCGCGCGCGCCAGACCGGTTTCCACGGGGAGATCGAACAGAAACGTCCGCTCCGGCGTCAGCGTCGGCGAAGAGAAGGCGTTCAGCGTCCGAATGAACCCAATGTCCAACCCCCGGCCGAAACCCTGGTAGGCCAGGGTTGCGTCCGAAAAACGGTCGCAGAGAACCCACCGCCCCGCTTCAAGAGCGGGGAAAATGATCTCCCGCACGTGTTGGGCGCGCGCGGCGGCAAACAGCAGCAGCTCCGCCTCGGCGCCGATGGTCAGGGATCCGCGATTGAGCAGAATCTCCCGGATCCGGTCGCCGAGTGGCGTGCCCCCCGGCTCCGCGGTCGCCAGAACCGGCAGGTCGCGCTCCCGGAACCAGGTCTCGGCCAGCCGGATCTGGGTCGTCTTGCCGCACCCCTCGATGCCCTCGAATGTGATGAATCTTTTCATCCCTGCATCTTTCCCCGCGTATCCGGTCAAGGCCGGCTGTCCGGGAAACAAGAGGGGGTTCTTGACCGCGTCACAACCCCGTTTGCCGGATCGCGCCATCCTGAAAAAAGAGAGGGGAAAGCTTCAGCCCTTGAACGGCGTGGCGTTTCCCCCTCTTCGAAGTCAAAACCCGATGCGCAGCTACTTCTCTTCCCCGGGTGTGATCGCCTCGACCGGGCACTGCTCCGCGCAGGCCCCGCAATCCGTACAGAGTTTGGCATCGATGACATACTTGTCATCCCCCTCGCTGATCGCCTCCACCGGACATTCGTCCTGACAGGAACCACATGCAATGCATTCATCGGTAATAATATACGCCATATTCTTCTCCTTTTGTAATTTGGTTATCATCATCCCGGCCATGCCGGTTCGGTCTAAACGGAAACCACCGATTTGACGGCAGGGACTTCCTCTTTCAGAAATTTTTCGATCCCGTTCTTCAGGGTCATCTGGGCCATCGGGCAGCTGTGACAAGCGCCCGTCAGCTTCACCTTGACCACGCCGTCGTCGCCCACGTCAACCAATTCCACATCGCCGCCGTCCGCCTGGAGGTTGGGCCTGATCCGGTCGATGACCTTCCGCACTTCTTCCTTCATTCCTTTTATCCTCCCCGTTGCGCCGCCGCCAGGCCATCCGTCAGCGCGGCATGTAACCGATCATTTCACGGATCAGATCCCTTGCCACATCGGGAAGCGCCGGCTTGATGATCAGGTATTCTCTGATCTTGTGGTGAACGGCCGTCCAGAGGATCTTCCCCGTTTTTGCCTCGACCATCCGGATGCTGAGGCTGACTTTGGCGATCTTGTTGTCGTTTTCCGTCGTATGGTTCCAGTAGTCCACCCGCACCAGCAGCAGCGCTTCGGCGCCGGTCAACTCGCCAAGGGTTCCGCTCAACACCGGATCGGAGAAACTGACCTTTTCCAGTTTGGTCAGATAATCCGTGACGGCCTGTCGGAACAACCCATCCGATTTCAAACGACGACCGACGGCCTCGCCTCCGATCACGTTGTCGAACCACTTCCGCTCGCTCAGCGCCTCGTGGAAAAGACGGTCGATGTCATTCCCGGCCTCCGCAAAAGTCTTGCTGTCGGCAGGCAGCACCGCGATCCGTCGGGGATGAAAATTCTGCGCTTCCGGCGAGACTTCCGAATACCGGAGCCCACCGCAACCCAAAATGGCCAAGAAGAGGACGGCGGGAACGACCGTTTTCCACTGTTTCAATATCATTGCCCCCCGGGCTCATGCGGCGAAAATCCCGGTTGCCCAAAGCCAAAGCAGGGCGCCGATGCCCGCGATGACATAACCGCTCTCCAGCAGACCTTCCAACACCACCCCGGAAAACCCGGACCTTCTATCATAAAGTTTGAAACAAATCCATATATAAAAAACACAGGTTAACAGAAAAAAACTGATTGAAGTCGTCCACCCGGCGGGATAGGCCGCGAAGAGCAGCAGAAACAGCAAAACGGAGACCCCCTCCAGAAGCGCAAGGGTTTTTTTCTCGCCGATCAGGACGGGAATGGTCTCCCGGCCGATCAACCGGTCGCTCTGGATATCGAGGATATCCGACAGCGCGGAACGGATAAAAACCAGGCCGGCGACAAAAAAGAAGGCCGTCATGACCCCCGGCGCAAGCTTCGGCCCGGTCTCGAGCCAGGGCAACAGCGCCGTTACGGATGCCCAGGCGATGGCCGTGGAGATGTTTTTCGACCCGGGGATGTCTTTCAGACTCTGGAATCTCCAGCCCGCCGGCAGGACCGGCGTATTGTAGAGGACGCCAGCGACGGAAATGATGAACAGCAGAATGAAAGGTCCCGGCCCCGCGATCAGCGAGGCGCCGAGAGCGAGAATCATCGAAAAAAGCGCGATCGTGATATAGATCTTTTCATGAAGGAGGTAGGACTCCTCGCGGAAGGAGCTGATGCTGCTGGCCTTTCGGTTGATGAAGCGGTTCAAAACGTGCATGGCGTATACGTACAGCGATGACGTCAGGATGTGGAGAGGATTCACCGGCAGCTCCTGAAGAAGCATGGCCGCCAACGACAGACAGCCCGCGCCGATGGCGGAGTAAAGATCCGTGCGAACGGCAAAGACCCAGATCTTGAAAAGACGCCGGAGAAATTCCTCCCGCTTGCCCATACGGCCGGTCAGATGGTCCATCACCCGGTCGATGATCCAGTTGGGGGTCGAGGCCCCGGCGGAAACGCCGATCCGGCGGTACGGTTCGATTTCGATCGTCTGGAGTTCATTGGAAGCCTCGATATGGAAAGCGGGTTTTCCCTGAAGGGTCGCCAGCTCCGCCAGGCGCCTCGTGTTTGCGCTGTTTCGGCCGCCGATAATGATGACGGCGTCCGTTTCGGCGGCGAGCGCCTTGATCTCGGTCTGTCTCGTTTCCGTGGAGTCACAGATCGTGTCGAAGACGACCGCCTCCGGAAACCGTTCCTTCACCCGCCGGACGATGGCGGCGTATTCTTCCAGGCTTTGCGTCGTCTGCGCGACGACGCACACCTTCGGCAACTCCGGAAGACGATCCACGTCATCGGACCCGCTGAGGACCATTCCCGCCTCACCGGCAAATCCGAGAAGACCGTTGACCTCCGGGTGTTCCCGATCCCCGGCAATCAGAATGGCAAATCCTCGGGCGGCGTGTTTGCGGATGATCGCCTGCACATGGGCCACCTTGGGGCAGGTGGCGTCGATGATCCGAAAGCCCTTCTCCCGGATCTTTCTTCTTTCGACCAGCGAGATCCCGTGGGCGCGGATCACCATCGCCGCCCCCGGGGGGGCCTGGTCGAACTCATCCAGGCTGCGGACCGGGACGATGCCCCTCTTCCGGAGCAGCTCGACCGTCTGGGGATTGTGGATCAGCGGTCCGTAGGTGTAGATGGCCCCCGCGTTCTTTTTCCCGGCCATGTCGAGAACCACATCCACGGCCCGCTTGACCCCCATGCAGAAACCGGCGGTTTTAGCCAGTTTTATCCCCACGACCCGTCCCCCTTCAGGAATCCGCCGCCCGCGGCTTTTGCAGATAAAGAAAGAATTCGCGGTTTCCGGCCGGGCCGTCGATCGGTGAGGCGCAATGCCCCAGGACCCAAAGGCCCCGCTCTCGGCAGAAGGCCTCCAGATCAGCGACGACCTGTTCGTGCAGCGCCGGATCCCGGACGACGCCGCCCTTGCCGACGTTTTCCCGGCCCACCTCGAACTGCGGTTTGACCAATGCCAGCAGCAGGGCCCCGTCCGGGATCAGCTTCAGCACGGAGGGGACCACCAGCCTGAGCGAGATGAACGAAGCGTCGATGACCGCGATGTCGATCGGCTCGCGGATGTCGCGGCCGTCGTAATGGCGGATGTTGGTTCGTTCGATGCAGACGACCCGGGGATCCTCGCGGAGCTTCCACGCGAGCTGGCCGTAGCCGACGTCCAAGGCATAGACCTTCGCTGCCCCGGCTTGCAGGAGGCAGTCGGTGAAGCCGCCGGTCGAGGCCCCCACGTCGAGCGCGACCCGATTCCGGACGCAAAGACCGAAGGCGTCCAGGGCGCCCCGCAGCTTCAAGCCGCCCCGGCTGACATAGGGGTTTTCCCCGCCCCGGATCCGGATCTCCGCGTCGGCCGCGACGGCCATCCCCGCCTTGTCCGCCGGGCGATCCCCGACAAGGACCGCCCCGGAAAGGATCAGCGCCTGCGCCCGGGAGCGGCTCTCCGCCAGCCCCCGTTCGACCAACAGGCAATCCAGACGGATTTTGGTGGACAATTTTCCCATGTTTTTCGGGACTTCATTTAAGACGGCGCAGGGGACGGCAAAGCCCATCGAACGCGGGACGGCGCAAATTACCGTCCGGCCAGATCGCGGACGGCCCCGGCGATCCCGTCCGCATCGATGCCGTACATCCTCCGGAGCTCCTTCTGGGTGGCCTGCGGGGCGAATTCGTCGGGGATGCCGAGCCGCCGGACAAAAAAGTCAGTGATGCCTTTTTCCGAAAAAAGCTCGAGAACGGCGCTTCCAAAACCCCCCATCAGCGCATTCTCCTCGACGGTCACGATCCTCTTGCACGCCCGCGCCGTTTCGCACAGCAGGTCCGCATCCAGGGGCTTCACGAAACGGGCATTGACGACCCGGACCTGTATTCCCTCCGCCTTCAGCGTCTCGGCGGCGGCGAGGGCCGGATACACGCAGGACCCGATCGCGACGATGGCCATTGCGGCGTCCGGCGGGTTGACGAGGAGTTCCCCTTTCCCGACCGGCAGGGCGCGGGGGGCCTCATCCAGCGGGACGCCGATCCCTTTCCCCCGGGGATAGCGCAGCGATACGGGGAGGCCGCACTCCACGGCGGTCTTCAGCATATGCTGGAGTTCGTTTTCGTCCTTGGGCGCCATCACGATCAGATTCGGGACCGTGCGCAGGAAGGCGAAGTCGAACAAGCCGTGATGCGTGGGGCCGTCGGCCCCGACGAAGCCGCCCCGGTCCATCGCCAGGACCAACGGCAGTTTCTGAAGACAGACATCGTGGATCACCTGGTCATAGGCCCGTTGCATGAAGGTGGAATAGATCGCAACGATCGGCACGAATCCCTGGGTGGCCAACCCGGCGGCGAAGGTCACCCCGTGCTGCTCGGCCATGCCGACATCGTAAAACCGCGCGGGGAATTTTCCGGCGAACCGGTCAAGGCCCGTTCCCTCGGACATGGCCGCCGTAATGGCAACAATCCGCGGATCCTGCTCGGCCAACTTCACGACCGTGCCGCCGAATACCTTCGTATAAGAGGAAGGCGCCGCTGAAGTTCCGGCGGCAACGGATTCACCCGTGTCGATGTCNNAACGGCGGGATGCCGTGAAAACGGGAAGGATCGTTTTCGGCGAACCGGTACCCCCTTCCTTTCTGTGTCACGACATGGACGAGAACGGGGCCCTCCAGAGTTTTGACGTTTTTCAGGTTCCCGATGAGATGGTCGAGTCTGTGCCCTTCCAGAGGCCCCACATAGGTGAAGCCCA
>DIKL01000071.1:37578-40428 GCA_002424545.1 Syntrophaceae bacterium UBA5619 | reverse complement strand
GCGACCATCTGCGGCAATTGCCTGGTCAACCAGGACAGGGCAACCGGAATGCTGATCTGTGAAACGCTGGCCGCGGGCCTGCTGGGAATGGCGGGTCCGATGCTGGCCGCCTGGCTGGTTGCCCTGTACGGCGGGGTCCATACAGGAGGTATCCGGCCCCTGTTTTTCTTCGGACTGATGATCACCATCGGGACCTTCGTCATCGTCCTCACCCAGCTCTCGGGACAAAAGTGGGTGAAGGCGGACATGCGAAAGCCTCATCTGGTCAAGGATATCGTTCAGGTGTTCGAAGGCGGCAGGCATCTGAAGAAGTGGCTCGTCATCACCTCCGTTTCCCAGTTGCCGCTGGGGATGGTCTTCCCTTTCACCCAGGTATTCGCCTACCAGATGAAAGGCGCCCATGAACTCGTCCTGGGGGCCATGGTGACCGGATCGGCGCTGGCATCCATCGTCTTTGCCATTCCGCTCGGCAGGCTGGCGGACCGCATCGGCCGCAAAAAAGTCCTCTACATCACCATCCCGCTTTTCTGGCTTTCCATCCTGATGCTGATCCTGGCGCCGTCGCCGGCGCTTCTCGTCGTCGCCGGCATCCTCCAGGGCTTCTACTTCATCGGCGCGCCGATCACGGCCGCGATCGAAAGGGAAATGGTCCCCCCCGAACAGATGGGGAGATGGATCGGGATCACCCGGTTATTCAAGCTGGCGACGAGCGCCCTTCTGGCCCTGTCCGCCGGGATCATCTGGGACAGGATCGGGCCGCAATACGTCTTCCTCCTCTTTGTGGGCATCGACCTGCTGATCCGGATGCCGCTTCTGATCCGCATTCCGGAAACCCTGCACGCCCGTTTGCCTTAGGACAGGGATTCGCACGACCGGGCGGCGTCAAAGGCGATGCGGACCCCTGGCTTGGATCCGCGTCTTCAGAGGGAGTCATCGGGAATTCGAGGCGGCCGCATCCGCAAGGTGATCGCTCCGGAGATGAAAAAAACCACCGCAAAGAAGTAAAAGGGGAAGGCGTAACTGCCGAAAATGTCGAAGCAGAAGCCGGCGAAGACCGGGCCGATCGCGTTGGCAGTAAAATAAAACGGATTCGCCAGGCTGAAGACGCTCCCCATGGAGCGGCGGCCGAAAAAGCCTGCCCAGAGGAGGGGAAGCATCGGATTCCTGCCGCCGTGGAAGAGGCCGTGCAGGGCCGCCAGGGGGAAAACGACCCCGATTCCCCAGACGCCGTCGGGTCTGTAGAGGACCGCCCAATACAACAGAATAAAGATCAAACCGTTTCCGACCACATTGACTGCCATCAGATTCCGGATGCCGTACCTTTCGGTCAGGACGCCCCAGACGGCCGATCCCGCCATTCCGAAAACCGCCACAGTAGTGAGAATCCAGACGGCGCTGGTCGGAGAGAATCCCTGATCCGTCAGAAACGGGTACATGTGGAAATTGATGCCGGCCTGCATAAAAGGGATCAGGCTGCTCAAGAGGGTCAGGATCCAGAACGCCCGGGTGTGCACGGCCTGCGCCCGGGTCCAGACCGGCTCGGCGTCGGGAAGCGGATCATCCGCCGGATTCGAAGACGCGCAGGCCTCTTTCGCGATGGGAACTCTGGACGCTCCGTCCGGCGACAGCCCCATGTCTTCCGGCCGACGGCGGAGAAAGAGCAGGGCGGGGACCCCGGACATCAGGAAGACCACCGCGCCCAGGGCGCCCCAGGCCATTCTCCACCCGAGGGCGAGAATCAGAAACTGGACCATCAGGGGAAGCAATGCGCTGCCGAGCCGCTCCCCGATCTTGGCGATCCCCATCGCCCTTCCGCGGAGACGGTCGAACCAGTTGGCGATCGAGACGGATACGGCGAGGCTGAGCAGCCCGACGGCCACCATTCGTCCAATTCCAAAGAAGAGGTAGAGCTGCCAGATCCGGGCGACGAAGGTCATGGCGCCCAGGCCGAGGCTCAATAACAGGATTCCCCAAAAGGTCAGCATCCGCGGTCCGTGGCGGTCGAGCAGCGGACCGACCGCCATCGACAAAAACCCCCCGCAAAGGGAACCGAGGGCGATTGCCCCGGTGACCGAAGCCCGGCTCCATCCGAATTCCTCCACCATCGGCTTCATGAAGATCGAGAGGATGTTCTGGAAGACGCCCGACTCCGTGAAGCCGACCAGAAAGGAGACGCCGACGATGATCCATCCGTAAAATGGTTTTTGCAAATGCAGCCTTCCTTGTTTCCTGCCAGTCCTTCACCAGGATGCCGAAACCGATCCGGTTCGCGTAGCGGTTGTAGTCGAGAAGGCTCTCCCCAAAGCCAGGATAATACTGCAAGTAACCGTTGAGGTGCTCGATCAGCGGGAAGTTCAACTCGATCTGCAGGGCGCTCCGATTTTCGCCGAAACGGAGGTTGTTCCGGAACATGGCGGCGAGGTGGTAATCCTTCCAGCGGTATCCGGCCCGGATTTCCCCGTAGCCCAGGTAGGCGCTGATGTCCCGGTTGTCGTCCTTACCCGCGCTCCCCAGAGACAGGCGAGCAGAGGGCCTGTAACGAAAAGGCAGCGGATCATGACCCCCTCCGAAAAGCTTCCGTTTGTTGCCGATCATGCCACCGCCGGGACACGATTGCAAGGCCAACCCCCGAGACCGAAAACTCATTTAGCTGGTGGAAACCTGTTCCCTCCAGTTGCCTCATTGAAAAATGTTACTGAAGGAGGAGAGATGGGAGGTAACGTTGCCTCATAAAAGATGTTACCGAGGTTTGTTGTTTATGGAGAAGATTTTTTTCATTTTCTTGTCCATGTTGGTAGACCGGCCCCGTTTTGTGTAATGGAATCGGATAGGCGAAAGAATCCTGTCTAT